>JAZPXS010000148.1:0-6024 GCA_045543775.1 Clostridia bacterium | reverse complement strand
CTTTAAAACTCTGCATAAACGCAGAGCTTTAAAGGTGTTTTTTTAGTTGTATCGAACAGTAAAGAATATCCGCTAAATAGTAAACATTGTTGCTGATAATCAGGGTGTCCCAGAGTTGTGCGAATCCCGGTACCAAATTTTAAAAAGCTCGGGTGGTCGAGCTGGGCAGATGCATCGTATCACACAGCCGGGTATAAGGATTTTCGCTATATTTCGAAAGCCTTGCAAAATAATTGTTTTTGCCGGGGAGTTATTTTTTATTGTACAAAAAGCTCGTTTATTAAATTACAATTTGCTTTGACAATTTGCTTGTCTGCATCTTCTTCAAGTATAAACACATTATAAGAGCAAAAACTGTCAATTTCATATCCGCCAAATGGTATCTGGTCCTTTGTCGGCATATAACCTCTTCCGCCATTTGCATTGCTCATGCAAAGAGTGTGGGGGAAGGGACTTTCTTTTTGCTGATTCAGAGATATTTCGCAGAATATTTCCAGAGGAAACGGAACAAAAAGCACAGAGCCCAAATTAATATATGTCTGCTCAAAGATCCATTGCTTTTCAATGGGAAGACCGCTTGAGTAGTGGTTGAGAATTTTTCGGTATCTGTCATATTTTAAAACATCTACTTCGATGAGGTCATCGGGGTTACCCATATCCTCCATAAGTCTTTTAGTTTCCTTTGCAGTTGGGAGCGGTTTAAAAGGCAGAGAGAAAAATCCCGTTTTAACAGTGAATTCGGGAACGGAAAATTCTTTTATAGTCCTGTATGCTTTAACTGCATCTTCACCTGCTATTATCCCGATTTCTTCTGTCTGTTCCATATCGCCTGTTGTCTTACCGTTGGAAAGTCTGGGACCTATATCGCCCTCGGCACCGTTTATAAAAAATGACGGTGCACCTGTTTCCTTTTCTAATCTGTCTGTCATATAGCCGGGCCAATCCCTCGAAATCTCGGGTGCCTGTCCGGCGGATGTCGGGTGGCATCCATAGTGAATTAGATTTACAATAATTTCACCATCTGTTTTTCGAAAGGATAATACTCTCATCCTTGTATCAAGAGGTCCGTCGGGGTTTTGTCCCAGAATAACTTTTCCGTCTTTTGTGTATTCACGTCTGTTTATACCGACAAGACTCTGTATTTCACCTATACCCATTTCTGCACAGGTGAGATTATTTAACGCTTCCTTTACACAAGTGATGGTTTGGGGATAAAATATATTTTCTATAAACTCTGTATTTGCACTGCCCCAGCTTTTTTCAGACGCATCGGCATCACCTGAGATAGAGGGACCTGAATGGGTATGTATTGCATGCAAAATTATATGATTGTATTTAATGCCGGTTTCCTTTTCAATGATTTTTCTAAGTGTCAGGTTTACCGTGTCCGGAATAGTACATACATCAGCACTTATCAGGATGGCTCTTTCGTTTCCTTTTTGGAATACCAGAGCATTTACAGTTAATCCGTCATGAAGTGTTTGTGATTTTCTTGCACCGGGGTATCCGTACAATCTTGTTCCCACTGATGGTGTAATGTCTTTTCTTGCAAAGCCTAATTTGAAATCGCTCATAAGTACACATCCTCCGTATATTCTTGCCTTTATTTTAACATTACATAAAGGTATAATCAAGGACAAATACTGTTTTCTATTACCCAAAAATTAACTTTTGATACAAAAAAACATTTGCTTTTAACCGCAAAACAATATATAATCGTGTTGAAAGAGGTGAGGTTATGGAATACCAAAAAATTCTCATAGGAGAGGAACCGTATTTTATTTCACTTGTTAAAGCATCCTATCCCAACCACTGTCATAACGAAATAGAACTTATGTTTTGTGTTCAGGGTGAGGCAAGGGTAATTAAGGATGAAAAGGAATATCTGCTTAAAAGAGGGGATGTACTGCTTATAGATAGCCTATCTATGCATCAGCTTGTAATAGAAGATGATGCTGCAATTTTTGACATAGAGTTTGGCTCACCGCTTTTGGACTCATCATTTCATGAGTTTGCAAAAAAGTCATTTGATGAGCCTCTGATAGTTCACGGAAGTGATAAGCCATATGCCAGAAGGCTTACTGATTATATGAAAAAGATGTACAAGGAATACTCTCATCCTGATGATGTATCAACTCTTGCTATAAGAGGATATATAAATCAGCTTTTTGTTTTGCTTTACCGTGTAGTGCCAAGACACATTTCCACTAATGCAAAGAGACAAAATCAAATTGAAAAATACATAAAAATTCAAAAAGTATTTGACTATGTTAAGCTTCATTATGATGAAAAGCTTATGCTTGATGATATTGCTAAGCTTGTGGGTTATGAGCCAAATGTATTTTGCAGAATGTTCAAAAAAGTAACGAATATGTCTTTTCACCAATACCTTAATTTTTACAGAATTACACTCGCAATGCATCTTTTGGAATATAAAACATATTCTATAGGCGATATAGGTCAGCAGGTTGGAATACCTGTTGCCAAGACCTTCAGCAGACTTTTCAGGGCATATACGGGTATGTCTCCCAGAGAATACAGGCAGAAAATTAATGTAGAAATAGAAGAGAAATAAAGTTACATAATACAGCATATTAAGATGTTGTGACTTGAGGCAGTTTGTAAACTTATTTACAGGCTATCTTTTCCTTTGGTTAACTTTTGGGAATAATATGTTTGAACCTGTGTATTGGGATTATATATGCTCTGATTAATTTCTGTCGGGCAAAGTTAGAAACGGATTTCCTTGCGGATATTCTTAAACCGACAATGCAGGTGGTCAATTTTTGGGTAAAAAAGGATATATATTGGCCTTGTTTGGTATGCTTCTAAATGATATAATTTTTATGTAACAACAAAACGCATAGGAGGTTTTTATATGTTCAGAATTGGCAAAGAAGAAGCAGAGGCTGTTGCACGCGTGCTGGAAACAGGCGAATTATTCCGTGTAAATACCGCACTTCAGGAAGCAGAAAAGTTTGATAAGGAATTCAGTGAGGTTATAGGTACAGAGTATTCTATTCTCTTATCCTCAGGTACAGGTGCTCTTATGGCAGCTCTTGCAGGTCTTGGTATAGGACCCGGAGATGAGGTAATCGTTCCCGGTTACACCTTTATGGCAAGTGCAAGTGCTGTTCTTGCAGTAGGTGCTATTCCCGTACTTGCAGAAATCAACGAAACTATGACGATAGACCCCGAGGATATTGAAAAGAAGATTTCAAAGCATACAAAGGCAATAATTCCTGTACATATTTGCGGTTATCCCTGCGACATGGACACTATTTGTGAAATTGCCAAAAAACACAATCTCTACATTGTAGAGGATGCTTGTCAGGCAGACGGTGCATCCTACAAGGGACGCAGAGTGGGTAGTATCGGCGATGCAGGTGCCTTCAGCTTCAATCATTGGAAGCTTCTTTCAGCAGGTGAAGGCGGCAGCATAGTTACAAATAACAGAAAGGTATACGAAAGAGCACTCATATATCATGACGGCGGTGCAGCATTCCGTCCTTATTCGGGCGAGCTCACAGAGCCGATATTTATGGGAACACAGATGCGTACAAACGAAGTCACAGGTGCAATAATGCGTGTTCAGCTCAAGAGAATGGACGGCATTATAGCTGACCTTCGTCGTGTTAAAGCAGAGGTTAAGAAGGCTCTCGGTGATAATGCTCTCTTTAATTTTGCACCAAGCAATGATGAAGCAGGCGACCTTGGTACAACACTTCCGCTTCAGTTCCACGATAAGGCTGTTGCCCGCAGGTTTGCAGATGCAATAAGTGGCAAAATCAACGGTATCCTGGTTGCAGACAGCGGAAAGCACCTTTATTATAACTGGACACCGCTTATGGAATACCGCGGCAGTCATTGTGACGCTACAAATCCTTACAATCTTGCTGAAAATAAGGATTTGAACAAAGAGTACAGCAAAGATATGCTGCCTAAAACAATCGATTTGGTAGAGAGAACCTATCATGTTCTTCTTCATTGCGATTGGACACAGGCAGATATAGACAAGACTGTAAATGCAATCCTTGAGGTTTGCAACGAAATTAAATAAGGAGAGTATGGTTTATATCATATAGATACCGCTATGAAAGTAAAATCAGTATTTGATAAAGATTTTTGTAAATATGGTCTTGTTCTGGAGGGGTACGACTTCGGCGAGCTCTTTGAGGCTCTTGAAAGATGCAATACTCCTGCAGAGGGCATAGAGTATGTTCCCAGCGTGGAAGAATTGGAAAGCTGCAAGGTATTTGCCGAGCTTCAAAACAGGGGCTTTGGCGGAATGCCGATTCAGCTCGGATATGTGAGCGGTGTAAACGATACCCTTAACTGTCTCGAATACCACAAGAGCAGTGAACACAATATCGCAAAGGATGATATTGTTTTAATGCTCGGACTCCAATCGGATATAGAGGACGGAAAGTATGATACATCAAAGGTTGAGGCTTTCCATGTTCCTGCAGGTGTGGGCGTAGAGCTTTTTGGGACGACACTTCACTATGCACCGTGCGGACTTGAACCAAAAAATTCATACCAGGTGGTTTGCGTACTTCCAAGAGGAACAAATCTGGAAAGACCGTCTATTGCCAACGAAGATGCCCTTGAGGCAAAAATGTGCCTTGGCAGCAATAAGTGGCTTTTATCCCACAAAGATTCCAATGAGGCTAAGAACGGAGCATATGTGGGTTTAATAGGTGAGAACTTAAAATATTCAAAATGAGGTGAAAAAGTTATGGGAAAGAAAATTTATATCGGTAATGATACGGCAGGATTTTATTTAAAGAGCAAATGTATTGAATACTTAGAGGGCAAGGGTATAGAATATGTGGATTGCGGCTCAGAGGACAATCCCGATATTGAAGCTACCCGTTATCCTTTCTTTGCAGCTAAGGTTGCAAAGGCAGTTGCAAGCGGTGAAGCAAGATGCGGACTTCTCATTTGCGGTACAGGCATTGGTATAAGTATGGCTGCAAATAAGTTTAAGGGCGTAAGAGCAGCACTTGTAAACAGCACATATCTTGCAAGAATGACAAGAAGACATAACGATGCAAATATTCTCTGCCTTGGCGGAAGAACAATCGGAGAATGGGAAGCAATAGACATTCTGGAAACATTTTTAAATACAGATTATGACGGCGGTTTCCATGATGGTTCTCTGGATTTAATCAGAGATGCAGAAAACTTTATGATGAATGATAAGGTTTGGTGCGAAGAGCCCCGCAAGATTTCTACAGGCCCCTTGGCGGATGCTGAAATATTTGACAGAAGCAAGGGTTGATTAAAATTAAAAGGACTTGAACCCACACGGGAACCGGGCGGTGTTCGAGTCCTTTTTACAGAATGTCAGTATCTGATTAAGGAGGAAAAGTACAACATGAAAATACATACCGGATGTTGCAATAACGAAAATCCAGTTGGTGTTACAGAGCCGACCTTTACCTGGAGCATATCGGATACGGATGCAAAATTTCAGCTTGCATACAGATTAAAGATTTATAACGATGATTACAGTTGGGATAGCGGTAAAATCGAAAGCTCTCAGAGTGTGAGAGTCAAATGTGATGGGTTAGAGCTTGAAAGCAACAAAAAGTATTTTTGGAATGTAGAGATTTTTACTGATAACGGTACATTTAAAAGCGATAATTCATGGTTTATAACCGGGCTTGTACGTGGTGAATCCGTGTGCTGGATAACTGCACCCAAGGAGCTGTCATCACCGCTTTTAAGGAAGGAATTTACACTAAAGGATGTACCGCAGTATGCCACAGTAAATGTATGCGGTCTTGGACTTTTTGAATTATATATAAACGGTCAAAAGGTCTCCGACGATATAATGCAGCCTGTGCGTACCGATTACGATACTGTAATCTACGGCAATCTTATAAATGAATTTGGTTATACCACTCGAAAGAGTGTGTACTATTTATCTTATGAGGTTTCAGAGTATCTTGCGGAGGGAAACAATACCATTGTATTGTGGCTCGGAAACGGCTGGTACAGAGAAAGTGCACGAAACAC
>JAZPXS010000147.1:0-5465 GCA_045543775.1 Clostridia bacterium | reverse complement strand
AACCTTCCTGTAATATAATCTTCTGTTCTCTTGTCCGTAGGTGTAGAGAACATTTTTTCTGTTTCGTCAAATTCTATGATTTCACCAAGCAGGAAGAAGGCTGTTTTGTCTGCAATTCTTGCCGCTTGCTGCATATTATGTGTAACCATAACGATTGTATATTTTTCTTTAAGTTCTACTGCCAAATCTTCGATTTTTGATGTTGAGATAGGATCTAACGCTGATGTCGGCTCGTCCATAAGTAGAATGTCAGGCTCTACTGCTAAAGCTCTTGCGATGCAAAGTCTTTGCTGCTGACCGCCACTCATACCGAGAGCACTCTTTTTAAGACGGTCTTTGCATTCGTCCCAAATTGCAGCCTGTCTTAAAGAGCGTTCAACGATTTCGTCAAGCTGTACTTTTGACTTAATGCCGTGAATACGGGGACCGTATGCAATGTTATCATAAATGCTCATTGGGAACGGGTTAGGCTTTTGGAAAACCATACCGACCTTTTTTCTTAAAATATTGACATCCATATCTTTATAAATGTCAACTCCATCAAGGGTTATTTCTCCCTCAATTCTGCACCCCTCAACCAAGTCATTCATTCGATTAAGACTTTTCAAAAATGTAGATTTGCCGCATCCTGACGGCCCGATTAACGCTGTAATCTCCTTTTGGGGAAGTTCTATGTTAATATCCTTTAAAGCGTGATTTACACTGTACCATAAGTTGAGATTTTTTGTACAGATTTTGCCCATTAGTTTGCTCCTTTCTTTTTTAGAATTGTTGCAGTTAGCTTGGCACTAATATTTATACCAAAAGTCAAAACAAGTAATATTGCCGCTATTGCAAAGGCTATTTCAAATTCGCCTCGTTCTTTTGCATACATATAAAGTGCAACTGTAAGCGATGAGCCTGCATTGCCGGGTTTTACTGCATCCACAATTCCAAGAACTTCATTTGCCATACCTGCCGTAAAGAGAAGTGCCGCACTTTCTCCGACGATTCTTCCGATTGATAAAATTGAGCCTGTTACAATTCCGTCAATTGCCGACGGAAGCACAACTGTTCTAATCATATACCATTTTCCGGCTCCTAATGCAAGTGAACCTTCACGATAGCCTTGCGGAACGGTTTTGAGACTCTCCTGTGTTGTTCTGATTACTGTAGGAAGTGTCATAATTACAAGTGTAAGCGAACCTGCGAGCAAGCTTGTACCGAGTGAAAAAAACTGAACAAATATCAACATACCCACTAAACCATAAATAATTGACGGAATACCCGATAGCGTTTCTGTTGCAAGCTCAATTATACGAACAACTTTTTTATTTTCTGCATATTCATTTAAGTAAATTGATGCCCCGACACCGATGGGAAGCACAATAACAAGAGTTATTAAAATCAGATATATGGTATTTAATATGTTCGGAAGTATGCCGACAGTTTCACGGATAAGGCTCGGCTTTGATGTGAGAAATTCGAGTGAAATATGCGGCAGACCTCTGTATAGAATATATCCTATAAGTCCGATCAGAATGAGGCATATAATTCCTGCGGATAAGTACATTAAAATGTTTAAGATAGCACAATTAACTTTTCTTTTCGTTGATATTTTATCCTGCATATGCTCACCTCTTATCTTTTTTTACTATCAGATTTAACACAAGGTTGATTATCAATATAAAAACGAACAGCACCAATGCGATAGAGAAAAGTGCTTCTCTTTGCAATCCGGATGAATACGACATTTCACTTGCAACTGCCGTTGTGAGAAAACGCACACTTCTAAAAAGTCCTGGCATATTTGCAACATTACCCGATACCATCATAACCGCCATTGCTTCGCCGATGCTTCTGCCAATACCAAGCACAACAGATGTAAGTATTCCGCTTTTTGCACTAGGTACAATCACCTTAAAAACTGTTTCGGTTTTGGTTGCACCGAGAGCAAGTGATGCTTCTTCGTATTCTTTCGGTACGGCTCTTATTGCTGTTTCCGATACTGATATTACTGACGGTAAAATCATAACTGTTAAAACAATAATTGCCGAGAATAAATTTGCTCCGTCCGGCAGATTAAAAGCTTCACGCACAAAAGGTACAATTATTATCATACCTACAAGACCGTAAACAACTGACGGTATTCCTGAAAGCAAGTCAACTCCCCACCGAACTGTTTTTGCTGTTTTGTCATTCGCCATTTTAGAGACAAATATTGCACACATAAGACCTAGCGGCACACCAATTATTATTGCACCGAATGTTCCATACACCGATGTAAGAATAAAAGGCAGGATGCCATAAGAAGGAGGTGTGGCGGTTGACGCCCACGACCTCCCGAATAAAAAGTCTGCAATACCGATTTTGCCAATGGCAGGCATACCTGATGTAAGTAAAAACCCGGTAATGAGAATGACGAAACCAACAGCTAAAAAGCCGCAAAGTGTGAAGATAATATTCATTGCTTTTTCAATAAAGTTTGCTGCTTTTTTAATTCTGTCCATTCTCTATACTCCTTATCTTGCTACGGGTACCGCTCCTGCTTTTACAATTAAATCATCAGCCGCTTCGCTTGTTGCAAAGTCAAAGAATGCTTTTGAGGTTTCAGAAAGCTCTGCGTTTTTCTTTGTTACGAATACGAAGTTACGCTGAACCTTATATGTGCCGTTCTGGATTGTTTCTGTCGTAGGTGTTACACCCTCTACATCTATCATTTTTACTGTATCTTTTACCGAGGCAACTGAAGCATATCCGATTGCATTGGGGTTGGATGCTACTGTCTGCACAACATCACCTGTTGAAGTAAGCTCCTGTGAATATTTGCACGCATCTTCTGTATCTGTGATAGATTCAAAACCGTCTCTTGTGCCTGATGCTGCTTCACGTCCTACGAGTACGACGGGGGCATCTGCACCGCCAACCTCGCTCCAATTTGTAATTTCGCCTTTGTAAAGTCCTGCAATCTGTTCGATTGTAAGATCTTTAACACGATTTTCGGGATTTACGATTACTGCGATACCATCGATGGCAACAATTGTTCCAACAAGTTCTGCTTTTTCTTCATCTTTCAAATCTCTGCTTGAAAGACCGATGTCGCATCTGCCCTCAAGCACTGCCTGAATACCGCTACCCGAGCCTGTCGGATTGTAAGTAACCTTTACATCTGTGTTTTCTTCCATATAGGCTTCGCTTAAATATCCTATTACCTTTTCCATTGATGTTGAACCGTCTGTGGCAACTGTGCCGCCCTCTGTTGATGTACTGCCGCAACCTGTAAGGGAAGCCACCAACAAACCTACTACTGTCAAAATGCTTATGATTTTTTTCATCAAAATCACTCTCCTTAATATTTTTTTATTTTTGATTTCGATGTCAGTTTAACATAGTATATGTAAACTCTAAAAGCAAATGTATGTTAATTGTAGGTTAATAAAATGCCCCGCCATTGAATGACGGAGCAAAAAACAAGGGCAGTTGCCTAAAACAGCAACATACCCTTGCGACCTTATTCAGCTATTTCTGTTGTGTTAGTATTGAACTTTGGAGCTTTTTCGTGCGGAAACAGTTTGTGTTTCTCCGTTCCACTTGACAAGAGCTCCTATTTCTTCAAATCCTGATATTACATATCATAACAGCAGAAGGTTAAATAAAAGTTAAAGATTGAAAAATATAAAAGGCCGACCGATTATGCTCAGTCAGCCTATGTGACAGCCACTATTAAATTTTGATATCAGATTGGTATGCCTGATTGCTTTATCTAATTATCATTTCTATACAACAAATACGAATACACAGCGGGAATAATAGCAAGCAGAAAAATTATTAACATAAATATGAATGTTAAATTAAATAACCCTGCCACGGTCATTATTATACCACCGACTATCCAGAGCTTACCTGCAAGTTTATGGGTTTTATTCCAGTTCTCTTCGTTATGCAGTGTCCAAGGGAGCTTGATTCCGATGGTGTAATTTTGTTTGCATTTCGGAAGAATAAATCCAAGTGCAAAAAACAAAACTCCCACAAAAACAGGCATTATACTTTCAATACTTATTTTATATCCTAAAGCGTTAGAATAGATACAAATTCCGCAAAGCAGTGAGCAAACAGGAACAATGCTTATTACGGCCGTGAACATTCTTTTACTTATATTCTTTCTTTTCGGATCGGCAGTTGTTGCAATAATACATATTAAATTTACAAAAGTCAGTATCACCGGAAGTCCAATAACTGCAAACATTTTACTGTTGTAACCTGTAACCTCACCGTTCCATCCAAAGCTTGTCGCTATGTTCTCCGGCAGTCTGTTCCATATAGCAAATCCAAAAAGTGTCGGTAATAATGTAATTATAGATGAAATAATTATTTTATATTTATTTTGTTTTAACATATAACCACCCTATTCAACCTTCATCATCCTGTATCCGACACCAATATGTGTCTGGATATACTGTGGTGAGTCCGGATGCTTTTCAATCTTTTTTCTGAGTGTTGTCATAAATACCCGAAGAGAACCTATATCTGTTTCCCATGTACTGCCCCATATTTTCTCCGCAATAAATTTATGTGTCAGAACTTTGCCTATATTTTGCGATAATACACAAAGCAGCTTATATTCTGTCGGAGTAAGGTGCATTTCCTCATCATCAAGGTATGCACATCCTGCAGCATAATCAACCTTAAGCTTTCCGTTTGTAAAAATTGACTCTGTCGCTGCCGCTTGGTTTTGATAGCTTAATCTTCTTTGTGTGACTCTCAGTCTTGCAAGAAGTTCTTCAACAGAAAACGGTTTTGTTAAATAATCGTCAGCACCACAGTCTAGTGCCTCTATTTTATCTGTGTCCTCGCTTCTTGCACTGATAACAATAATCGGCATATTAGACCATGAACGAATTTTCTTAATTACCTCAATTCCATCTATATCCGGAAGTCCCAAATCAAGCAAAACAACATCGGGATTATGCGAAGATGCCTGCATAATAGCATCGTTTCCGTCGTTTGCAGTTAAAAATTTATATTCGTGAGCCTTTAAAGTTGCGGATATAAGATTGCGTATAGGCATATCATCTTCTACAACCAGAACTGTCATTGTTTTATTCATTAATATTAACCTCCTTTACAGGCAAGGTAAATGTAAATACAGCACCATGCGGAGTATTATCCGATACAGTAATTTCTCCGCCATGTGCCAATATGATTGTTTTGCAAAGAGCAAGTCCCAAGCCCAGGCTTCTTCTACTATCGGCAATTTTATTTGCTCCAGTATAAAACATATCAAACACTTTGTCTTTAATTTCGTCAGCAATTCCATTGCCGTTGTCGCCAATGCTCACCGAAAGCATATTACCGTTTTTTTGTGTACTTATTGTGATTACCGAGCCTTTCGGTGTATATTTAACTGCGTTATCAACAATATTTATTATTACTTGAACGATAAGCCTTGCATCCACATCCACAAGCAATATATCATCACTTTCACA
>JAZPXS010000146.1:0-2722 GCA_045543775.1 Clostridia bacterium | reverse complement strand
ATATTGATATTGCGGTAAAAGAATCCCTCCGTCAGTCTGCGACTGCCACCTCCCTTTAGACAAGGGAGGCTAAGCTGCATCTAAACCTTATGCCTCGCAATATTGATATGTCGAAAAATGTCAAACAGATAAATAATAATTTGGGGAGGGTAATATTCTATGTGGTTTATACTTGCATTACTGTCTGCAATTTTTGCAGCGCTTACATCTATACTGGCTAAGGTCGGCATTGAAGGAGTCAACTCAAATCTTGCAACAGCAATCAGAACTGTTGTAGTGGTAGTTATGGCTTGGGGAATGGTATTTATTACGAATGCACAAAACGGAATTGCTGAAATAAGCAAACGAAGCTGGTTGTTTCTTGTCCTCTCAGGGTTGGCAACGGGTGCTTCTTGGTTGTGTTATTACAAGGCATTGCAAACAGGTGATGCATCAAAGGTTGTTCCTGTTGATAAATTAAGTGTTGTAATCACATTGGTTTTGGCTTTTGTTTTTCTGCACGAACAGTTTACAACCAAATCGTTGATTGGGTGTATACTTATCGGCATTGGTACTTTGGTAATGGTTCTGTAAAATTCAAATTTATATGTTTTTGGTTATAACTTGATATGAACAGCTATCAAAAAGGCTTGCATCTAAACCTTATTTGTCGCAATTGGTTATCGTTCTGGCACAGTATAACGGGAAAGGTGATTTCAAGGGCTTGATGTATATACAATCAGAAAATGTGCCAATGGGTTCAACGGTAAAATTATCTGTCCCTGTTGACAACACAATTGGAGATATTGCAAGATTGAAAGCATTTTGCTTGGAATCTTTTTCTTCATTGATTCCTATGGGTAATGCGGTAATTTTCCCAGCCAAATAAGAATTGAAAGTGGCTCTTTATGTACGCTATACTCGTGTCAGACTGTAGTATGCGTGTTTAAAAATTAGTATATGAAATAAAATCAGTGGGTGTAAAAAAACAAGTTTTTTACACCCACTTTTATTGTCAATATTAACGTTATATATCAAACATTTCAAAATGCGGTGACCGCTAAATCATAATTTATCCTACTCAATCATTGCTATTATCTGTGTGATAAACTTACTCTTATCCTTATGCTGAGGGGGACCTTCCAGGTATAGATTGCGGAATGTGCCCGTCAGCTTTATGTTATTGTCTTTGGCATAGGAAATGAGCTTTTCTACCGCTTTTGGGATATCCTCATATGCCCCGTGATGGAATAGCGCAATAGCCCTGAGCTCAGGTATCCTTTTTACATATTTGCCATCAGAACCGACGGGTATGGCAACAGTATAGCTCACATCTTCGGGAGCTTCTGCTGAATACTCGGTAAAATACATACGTCTTGTTGTATCTGTGCCATATTTTCTCATAGCTTCAAGGGCAGTATTTCTCAGAAAAACTGTTTTTTCGGCGATTGTTGCGGATTTATGTATACGGCAATATACAGTCTGTGGCTCGATGGTGATTTCTTTGATTTCGTAGTTGTGTTCACCGGTTCGTTCTTTCAGCTTCTCTATGGTGAGATTGAGCTCATCCCTCATTTTTTCAAGTCGTTCAATCATCGGTTGCAGATCCGTAGTACCGCTGTAGTATTCACGGATTTCGTCAAGGGTGAGCCCCAGATTCTGCAGTGTACGGATTGTACGTATCTTTGTGAAGGTATCGATGGTGTAGTAGCGATTACCTGTGGCACCGTCTTTTTTGTCCGGAAATATAAGCTCTTTTGCCTCATAACCAAGTATGGTTTTTCTGGTGATTCCAACAGCTTTTGCTATCTCACCTATGGAGAACAGATTCTTGTTGTTCATAAAACATCCTCTTTATAAATATTTTTGTATATTTTTCAAGAAACTATTGCATCGTACCTTCGGGTACGATGTATAATTAATATAGCATATTATATTATGATTTGTCAATCAGAAAAGAGGTAATTTGTGTGAACAAACTGTTAAGCATTCTGTTAGTCTTGTGTATGCTTGTGACACTTGTGCCTATGGGCGTATTTGCCGAGGATACTGCCAACAAGAATGCACTCGAACTCTTTGGGTTCCCACTGGATCCCGATTCCTATGATACCCATGCCTTAAAGAAGGGTACATATCCTGTAGCTCCCAAGTATGATATGTATCTGACTGATACAACATCGTTATACAAATACACGGGTTATATGTATAACTTCCCCGGCTCTACGACTTTTGGAATAACACTTCCGGCTTTAAGCAGACCTATGGTGACGAAATCAAAAACATATACAAATTCTCAGAATCAGCCTTATTCTGCAACGACAGGCTTCGCCGGCACAGGTACAGGTGTTGAGGACCATATAGCCAGAGTGTATTTCAGCAACGGCAGAAGCGGCGGTAATATCCGTATGGCTATATATGATGCAGCGGGCAACTGTCTCAAATCTGACCACGAGACCGGCGGTTATGTCGGTACTACAGATGTGATTGAGATGTGGGAGGTAGAGGGTCTCCTATCCGTAACTGCAGGTGACTTCGATGGTGATGGCTATGATGAAATCGCAGTCTATACTCCTAACAATGCCTCCGAAACCTCCGACGGAAGTGTACATTCCAATATTTCCGTAGGTATATTCGAAGTGGATGTGAAGAACAAGAAAATCACAACTAAGCAGTATCTCGACCTTCCTTCCAAGGACAATGCTACTGATATATGTGAGTGGGAATAAGTCGGATCGTAGCCATG
>JAZPXS010000145.1:0-2470 GCA_045543775.1 Clostridia bacterium | reverse complement strand
CCCGCTTGGCCTCCGACTTAGCTGTATCTGAAGCCTGTGCTGTAGTCATAGCAAAGTCGGATGGAGGAAATGAGTGTATCGCCTGTAAGCGAGAAGCCTATGATATCTCCTGCGGAAAGCTCTGCAGGACCGCTCTTATCAAATTTGTACACACCGTCGTTTTCCTCATCGGGAGGTCTGTATCCGTTGGGTAGAGCAGTGGGTGCCGTACCTGAGCCTAAGAATACCGTGTCCTCGTTCATATAGAAGGTTGTTTCCTTTGCAGAACGGGAAGCGTGGTCAAAGTAGATACCCTTGAGGCCTACAACATTATCACCCTCATCGTCAACAGTATTGAAAACCTTGGATATAAGGAATCTCGTATATTCCTTTGCCGCCTTTGCACCGCCTGTTGCATCGGAAGCAACAACAAGTACCTCGGGTGCAAGACTCAATCTGTCTGTGGCATAACCGTTAATCTGATTTTTCTTGTTGTCTCCAAGGAATGCGTGAAGATTTACAGAGAAGAACTTTTCATCGGAATAGCTTTTCGAATCGTTGGGGATTTTGAACACTACCGAGGAGTTGACATAGGCAAATCTCTTGCCGAATATTTTGGCACCATGCTCGCTGTAATCATAACCGTGGTTTGAAGTATAGTCAGCCCATGTTTTGCAGAATGTACCGGAGTGACCGCCCTCACTGTTACAATATTCTTCAACCTCCGCCTCGGTGGTGGGCATCTTGGGAAGAACCCTGTACCAGCCTCGGTTGTCGGAATCCGGTTCGCCAAAGCCAAGGGGTGTAACTATTGCTTTGATTTTTGTTTCCTCTTCATTTGTACCAAAGAGAATTGCATCTGTTACATTGTCTGCTATAATGCCCATTGCTTCATCTGCATCATAACGGCTACCGTTAATTGTAACTCTTTCCTCCAGAGTATAGTCCTCAATCTTTCCTCTGGCTGAATAAATACGAATGTAGTATTCATCAGTAAAGCCTGAACCGCCGTTATCCACATCCATAAGGATACCCTTTCTGGAAGGTGCGGCAGATGCACTTGAGGAGTACCATACCGCATTGCCCATAAAGTCAAAGTAGATTGTGTAGGAAACACCTACTGTAAGTCGTTCAGCATCCTTTATGTTTTCGTAGTTTTCTATAACAAAGGACTGATTTTCGCCTATCATTTCAAACTCATCGGACTGACTGTAGTCCACAAGTACAAAATCTGTCTGTTTTGCCTTGCTTACCACTACCTTGAGAGCTTCGTTATTTCTGCTCTTTAATACGCTTAAGATATCATCTGTCTCAATATCATCAAATGTAAGGGGATTGCCCTTGGCATCAACAACAGAGACCATGGCATCGTTTGTATCGGAAAGATCCAGAGTCTTTACTGCAGACATACCGCTGAAAAGATCCTCTGCGTATACTTTGCGGGTTGCATTATCTTTTTTTGCAACCTTGCCTACCATATAGTCGTTTGCAATGATAAGGTCATATGTGCTGTTGCCCTCGGTGGAAACTATGGTAATATCACCAAACTTTATGTTTTCCAGAAGTGAAGTCTGCCATGTTCCAAGAGCCGCACCGTTGTATACAAGCTTTGCCTTGCTTGCTTTTTCTGTCTCGGTTTTGCCTTTTCCGTCAAAATATGTAAATTCACCGTTTCTGAGTGATACGAAGTCTTTGGCATTTATGGTGATTGCCTTGTCATACTGAGATACGCAGGCATATACAAGATGATTTTTTCCTCCATCTTCCATATAGTATAATTCTACATTTCTTCCGAGGAAATCTCTTGCATATCCGCACTTTTCCACAAAAACAGATACACCGTTTACAATAACAGCATCCTCTCCTGCCTTGGAGCTGCCGTATATGGAAGAAACACCGTTATCTGTCATTATGCCTTCTGCTCTCTCCAGACCGAGGCGTGCCTTAAGGAAGGTTTCATCGCTCTTTACATAGTCAATATAGTCATCGCCTATTGCACCGATTTCGTAAACGGGGATATCGAGAGCATTATATATAAGCTGTGCTGTCATCTCATAGGTTGCATAATCAGAGGGGGCAAATTTCATACCGGAAGTGAGCTTTATGGTGTTTGCCGCCTGAATATATCCGTTGGGATATCCGCCCTTGATTTTTGCCATCTCTTCGTAGCCAAGCATAGAAACAACAACCTTCAATACTTCTCCCATTGTTATGTCGTAGTTAGGTCCGAAGTGGCTTTCGGTCATACCGTTCATATAGCCGAACTTGTACACCTTCATAATGGCATCGTACTGCGGAAGTGAGGAATCAACATCATCAAAAATCATTTCTGCACCGTCGGTAATTACGGTGTTGTTATTGTCGCTTCCGTACACATATTCCTGCCAGAGCTTAAAATTTCTGTTGGCATCCATAAGGTTGCAGATGTTTGCAATGATTTCTGCAAATTCTGCTCTGGTTATGGTTTTTCCGGGCATATAGCCTTCTTTAT
>JAZPXS010000144.1:0-7234 GCA_045543775.1 Clostridia bacterium | reverse complement strand
ACCAATATATGAAAACATTATATTACAAAACTTGAATAAATTCAAGTCTTTTTGACAATTTAATCTTCAAGCTGTTTAAGCTCGGACATATCAACCTTTTCCTCGTCCTTGCGGGAGCCTTTTTTGAGGATTTTGAGGTCTTTTATCTTATATTCGCGGATTGTCTTGTCTTCCTCGCCCACAGCTACATTTGCCAGTCCTTTCAGTATGCTTACCGAGGTAACTGTTCCCTTGCCGTCGGGAGTTTCCACCAGAGCACCGGTACCGGGTGCATTGCGGGAAAGCGATTCGTAAACTGCCTGCTCATTTTTGAGACAGCACATAAGTCTTCCGCAGGTGCCGGAAATCTTGGTGGGGTTAAGAGAGAGGTTCTGCTCTTTTACCATCTTTATAGAAACCGGCTCAAAGTCTCCCAGATATGAGTTACAGCAGAGAACTCTGCCGCACACACCAAGGCCTCCCGTCATTTTGGCTTCGTCACGGACACCGATTTGTCTCAGTTCTATTCTTGTCTTGAATACCGATGCCAAGTCTCTCACAAGCTCACGGAAATCCACTCTGCCGTCTGCAGTAAAGTAGAATAATATTTTGTTGCGGTCAAAGGTGTATTCCACGTCAATGAGCTTCATATCAAGCTTGTGGCTTTCTATCTTTTTCTTGCAGATTTCAAATGCTTCGGCTTCTTTTTTTCTGTTAACTTCCACAGCTTTGTCATCCTCGGGTGTTGCTATGCGGATAACTTTTTTTAAAGGAGCAACGATTTTGTCCTCTCCCACTTCCTTACTGCCGATAACTGCAAGGCCGTATTCTATGCCTCGGGATGTTTCCACAACCACGTGCATTCCTGTCTGTATATCAAAGTCGCAGGGGTCAAAATAATAAATTTTGCCCATTTTTTTAAAGCGAACTCCTGTTACCTTAATCATAAAATTTATCCCTTTCCTATTGTCTCATCTCACTGCGGCACTTGAGGAGCATTATGGTTACTGCCATGGTAAAGTTGCCGCTGTCACCTCTTTTGGAGGCGGTATCTTCGATTATCTTTATCATATGCCATATTTTCTCCGGTGCAAGAGAGGAGACCAATGTGTTTATATAGTTTATTTTGTCTTTGTTCACGATATGACTGTCAAGACCGATTTTTTTAAAATATACATCCCTTGCACACATCAGCATAATTTCAAAGACGCTCTTTGCTTTAGCCTTGTGTGCTTCCAGAGCCTTTGCCGCAAGGTAGGGTGCATATGCATCCTTGTCGCAAACCGAAAAGAAAGCATCAACCACACTGTCACGGAAATCTCTGAAATCTGTATCGCTTATAAGCTTTTTGAGGGTACCGGGGTTGCCTGCACACACACTGCAAAGAAAGTCGTCTGCCCCGTCAATTGCCATAAGAGCATCTTTTGTAAGGGGTTTTAAGTTAATAACCACTGCTCTTGAGACTATGGTGGGCAGTATCTGTGCCATAGATGAACAAATGAGGAAGAACACCACCCGTCCCGGCGGCTCCTCTATCATTTTGAGCATTGCGTTCTGGGCGGATACCGTGGCAAGGTGCATTTCCTCCACTATGACCGCCTTGTAGCCGGACATAAGGGGCTTTGTGTATATATCACCCGTTGCTGAGCGGATGTTGTCCACACCCAGGGATGCCTTGTCCTCGTCTCGCCTTATATAAACCACATCGGGGTGGCAGCCTTTGTCGAGACTCAGGCATGACGGACAGCTTCCGCAGGAGGTGTGGTTATCACACATCATAAGGGAAAGTATATATTCCGTCACGGTTTTTTTGCCCATACCCTCGGGAGCACTTATTATATATGTCTGACTCAATCTTCCTGACTGTATGCAGTTTTGAAAAAGACGGTGAATGTCTTCCCGTCCTCGGGGTATGTTCATGGCAAATACTCCTAATCTACAAAATAACACATACTAATTATATAACGAAAAGCTGTCAAAATCAAGTGTTTTATTTTATATCAATAACCTCGTCGTCCTCGGTAAGAAGCTTTGCACCAAACTGCGGATAGAAAGAGAGGAATTCCTCGGCTTTGTCCTTGCCGAGAACAAAAATTGCGGTGGAGAGTGCATCTGCCAGAGCAGAATTTTCTCCGGTGACGGTTACACTTTTAAGACCGGAGTCTGCCGGATAGCCTGTTTCGGGGTTCAGAATGTGGTGGTATATTTTGCCGTCAGCTTCAAAATACCTTTCGTAGCTTCCGCAGGTAACCACCGAGGTGTTTTTTACATTGCAGACACTAAAGTACTCTCCCCTTTTTTTAAAGGGAGTTTGTATTCCTATGCGTTTTTCCCCCAGAGCGTAGATGTTTCCTCCAAGGTCTATTATCGCATCGGTTATACCCTCGGAGATTAGTATCTGTGCCGCCCTGTCTGCCGCATAGCCTTTGGCAACAGCACCGAGAGTTATGCTCATATTATCTCCTGCAAGGGCAATGGAGGAATTCTTTTTGTTAAACTTTATCTTGCGGTAGTCTACCGAGGAAAGGGCACGGTTTATTTCCCATTTTTGAGGAACAGTGGGTGAGTCCGATGTAAAATTCCACATTTCGCTCAGTGGATTTACCGTAATGTCAAAAGCACCGCCGGAAGAAGAGGAAACCTCTGTGCAAAGCTCTATGAGAGAAAAAACCTCGGGAGAAACTACGGTGTACTCCCCCTTTTTGGATGAGTTTATTTTTTTGATATCGCTTTTGGGAGAGGATATACTCATAAGAGAGTCTATTCTGCGGATTTCCGCTATCGCCTTATTAATTTTGGTTTTTACGGATTTGTGTGTGCCTTTTCCCGATGCGGTAATGGTTATAACCGTATCCATTGCATAGTCGGTAACCGTGGCTGTTCCTCTAAGAAACAGGAAAGCACACACCGCTCCCGCAAGGGCAAGACAAAAAACTAAAACGGTTTTTTTCAATTTGGCACCTCACCGGAAAGTATAAATTCCATTACCTTATATGCACTGTCAAAAAATTCCTTGTCCTTGTTTGCGGCACTGTCCTTTTCGGTTCTGCGTCGCATTGCAAGGTAAAGATTTTCTGTATTTATGCCGTGAGATTCGAGGTATTCATTGCCCTCAACGCTGATTCCCGTTACAAACTTGGTTTCCGGTCCGTAGAATACATCGTCGGTATCTCTTGCCATTTTGGATATATCCTCAAAGGAGCCGTCATAGTCCTCAAGACCGTATTTGTGAACCAGCATCAGGGTGTGGTCCCCTGCATATGTTACGGTGAGAACCTTGTTGAGAATTGCCTCGTCGGTGTTTCCGTCTATGTCGAAGTCGTAGAGGATATTATCCATAAAGAATGTCTTTTCGCCGTCGCCGTCTATATCTTCTATCATATTGTTTTCTCTCAGGGATTTTTCAAAGGCGTCAATATCCTCGGCGGCAAGATACTTGTCGGAAAAATACACCATCTTAAGGTCTATAACTTTTTTGTCGGTACAGGACTTAAAAAGAGATACCAGCAATATAATTGTAACAATTACTCCGATAACGTGATATTTGTAATGATAAAAAAAGTTTTCTATGTTTTCTTTCATTTGTGCATTCCTCCGAAAATTATTTATAATATTATTATAAAATATGGCAATAGGTCTGTCAATCATCCTATTATAAACAATTTGTAAAATTATTTTGAATTTGACAATAAGCTAAAAAAAATATATTATTGTGTTATATCAAAAAGGAGAAATCTTATGTTGCGGAAAAAAGCTCTTGAAATAGCCGAAAAAGTAAAGAATGCCGGAGGCCGTGCCTACTATGTGGGCGGCTGTGTCCGTGATTTTGTTATGGGCAGAGAGTGCTTTGATACGGATATGGAAATCCACGGAATAGAGGAGGATGTTCTGGAAAAAATCCTGTCGGAATGCGGCGAGGTTCTCAAATACGGAAAGAGCTTTGCCATATATTCTCTGGCGGATTTTGGAATCGATATAGCTCTCCCCCGAAGTGAGGTTGCCACCGGCAGGGGACACA
Source organism: Clostridia bacterium (assembly GCA_045543775.1). Classification (GTDB taxonomy): domain Bacteria; phylum Bacillota; class Clostridia; order UMGS1810; family UMGS1810; genus RGIG8748. The sequence continues at coordinate 3,237 of JAZPXS010000144.1, read as the reverse complement.
GGGACTTTGATGTGACACCCGATCCGTACCTGGGTACCTTGAAGGCGGCAAAAAGACGGGATTTCACGGTAAATGCCCTTATGCAGGATGTGATAACAGGTGAGATAACAGACCACTTCGGGGGACTTTGCGATATAAAGGGAAAAAAGCTCCGCCACGTAAATGACAGTGCCTTTTCGGAGGACCCCCTCAGGGTAATGCGTCTGGCACAGTTTGCCGCAAGGCTGGACTTTGAGCCTTGTGAGGAAACTCTGGAGCTTTGCAGAGGGATTGATTTATCCACGCTTTCTTCGGAAAGGGTTTTTGATGAACTTAAAAAGGCACTTCTTAAATCGGACAAGCCGTCTGTGTTTTTTGAAACTCTGCGAAAAACAGGCGGGCTTGATGTATGGTTTCCCGAGGTTAAAAAGCTTGCGGGAACTAAGCAAAATCCAAAGTATCACCTTGAGGGTGACGTGTGGACTCACACTATGATGGTTCTGGACTATGCGGTAAAACTGAGGGACAAAACCCAAAATCCCCTTGGGTTTATGCTGTGTGCTCTTTTTCACGACCTGGGCAAAACAGTCTGCACAGCAGTAAAAAACGGGGAAATCCACTCCTACAATCACGAAACCGAGGGACTTCCTCTTATACAAAGGGCAATGAATAGAATAACAAAGGAAAAAAATCTTACAAAATATGTACTCAATCTCTCTTCCCTTCATATGAAGCCAAAGGTCGTTGCACTGTCCGACTCGGGGATAAAAACCACCAACAGAATGTTTGATGAGGCACTTGCCCCCTTTGACCTTATCTGCATTTCCGAGGCGGACAACGGCGGTAAACTGCCCAAAGAGGATTTTGGCAAAATCCGTGATTTTCTTACGGAGAGATACGAACTGTACAAGGAAATTATGTCAAAACCCTTTGTGGACGGCAGAGACCTTATTGAGATAGGCTTTTGCCCCGGAGAGAGCTTCCGTGAGCTTATGGCTTATGCTCACAAGCTTCGCCTGGCAGGAGTGCCAAAGGACGAGGCAATAAAGCAGGTTGCCGCATATGGAAGAAAATTGTAAATTTTTTTTGAATGTATTGAACACAAGTTAAAAAAATGATATAATAAAAGGCATAAATTTTCATCCTATATACAGAAAGGAAGAACAAATATGATAAGGATAGGCATTTTTGGCTACGGCAATCTTGCAAAGGGCGTGGAGCTTGCAGTAAATGCGGCACCGGATATGGAGCTTGCCGCAGTATTTACAAGAAGAAACCCCGAGGGAGTTACAATCAGGACTGCAGGAGTGCCCGTTGTCAAGGCAGATGAGGCACATCTGTGGCAGGATAAGATAGATGTTATGGTGCTTTGCGGAGGCAGTGCAACAGACCTGCCCACACAGACACCGGATATGGCAAAGCTCTTTAATGTGGTGGATAGCTTTGATACTCACGCAAAAATTCCTCAGCATTTTGCCAATGTAGACAAAGAGGCAAAGGCAAGCGGCAAGGCGGCTGTGATATCCGTAGGCTGGGACCCCGGTATGTTCTCTATTGCAAGAATGTATTCCGATGCAATCCTACCCGACGGTGAGGACTACACATTCTGGGGCAAGGGAGTAAGTCAGGGACACTCCGATGCCATCCGCCGTATTGAGGGTGTGGTGGATGCAAAGCAGTACACAATTCCCGTTGACGATGCCCTGGAAAGAGTACGAAACGGCGAAGCTCCCCAGCTTACTACCCGTCAGAAGCACACAAGAGAGTGCTTTGTTGTGGCAGAGGACGGTGCCGACAAGGAAAGAATAGAAAAAGAAATCGTGACTATGCCCAACTACTTTGCAGATTACGATACCACTGTTCATTTTGTTACAATGGAGGAATTAAAAAGAGACCATAGCGGAATTCCTCACGGCGGTTTTGTAATAAGAAGCGGAAGAACAGGTGACGGCAACAGTCACATAATAGAATACAGTCTCAAGCTTGATTCCAATCCGGAGTTTACTGCATCGGTAATTACTGCCTATGCAAGGGCGGCATACCGTCTCAACGGGGAGGGTAAGTCCGGTTGTATGACAGCATTTGATATTGCTCCCAAGTATCTTAGCTGCAAGAGCAGTGAGGAGCTTGTGAAGAGTATGTTATAATAGTGTTCTTCTCAGGGGTATTGCATACCCCTGAAACCCCGCTTTTCCGCTGTAAAATATTATTTATTACGAAGGGGACTTCCGCAGTCCCCTTCATGCATCCCCTGCTCTCCGCTGTAAAAATACGGGGAAATCAAAAATATAAAACCTCAAAATTTTACCGACCATTGCGGAGGAGGCGGTCTCGCCTCTTGTCCTCATTAAATGCCGCTTGCATAATGGAAAAAATTATGTGCAAGCGGCATTTTCGGTAATTTTGAGGTTTTCTCTTTTCGATTTTTTATCCCCGTATTTTTAATGCGGATTAAAAAGTTACTGATTATGGAAAATGTATTTTGAAAATAGTGCGAAAAGCCTCCCCTTACGCTGAAGCGTAAGGGGAGGTGGCATGCAAAGCATGACGGAGGGGATACGTAAGCCCAATTTTGAAAATAAATACAAATATTTTAGCGTTTAGACATTGCAAAATTCATCTTTAAATTCATTTGCAGAAATATACTTCTCCTCTGCAATAATTTGTATTTGTTTTAGTTTTTCTATAATGTCTGTAATTTCATTGAATAATTCATAATACATCTTTTGGTAATCAATCATTTTGCATTTCTCCTTTTTTAGTTATTGGTATAAATTAAAAATGCGCCGGCGTTAGAGCCGACGCACGAAAAATGCCCGACTCATGTCGCGAAACAACTTTTTACATGTCTACAAAGGCGTGTTAAAAGCGAGTCAGCATTTTTACTAAAGTAAAAATACAGACCTTTGTAGACTCATATTAATAGTTGTTTCGCAAAATTATGGTAACATAAAATTACATAAAAGTCAATCGGGAATAATGTCGCTTGATGTCGAATAAAAAATTTTTTTGAAGTTTACCGACGGCTTTTCACACTATTTCAAAAATACTTTTCATAATTAGTAACTTTTTAATCCGCATTAAAAATACGGGGATTAAAAATCGAAAAGAGAAAAGGCAAAACTGACGAAAACGGCAAATGCAATAGATTAGTTCCATTATGCATTTGCCGTTTAGCGAGGACTAGCGACGAAAATCGTCGCCTCCGCAGCGTTCGTTACAGTTTTGCCTTTTGTATTTTTGATTTCCCCGTATTTT
>JAZPXS010000143.1:0-8369 GCA_045543775.1 Clostridia bacterium | reverse complement strand
ATTTCAGAAAGGACGCTTTGGCAAGCGGGCTTCACGTGTACTATCTTCAACGAAAATACCCTCACGCAGAAATGTCTCTGTCATGCCCCAGACTCAGACCGATTATCAATAACGATAAAATCAATCCATTGGACGTTCATGAAAAACAGCTTTGTCAGATAATCTGTGCATACCGTATCTTCTTACCCTTTGTGGGTATTACGGTATCTTCCCGTGAAAGTGCAGAATTCAGAAACGGTATTGTAAAAATTGCCGCAACAAAGGTGTCGGCAGGGGTTTCTACCGGGATTGGCGACCACGAAAGTAAATATAACGGCAAAGAAACAGACGAGGTTCAGGGCGATGAACAGTTTGAGATTGACGATAACAGAAGTCTTGACAAAATGTATAAAGACATTTCGGATGAAGGTCTGCAGCCCGTTTTGAATGACTATCTTTATGTGTAGGAGAAAAAGAAGATGAGAGATTTTGATACAACACTTTATTTTATAACAGACAGCACCGGATTCGGTGAAGAAGAATTTTTAAGAAGAACCGAAGAAGCCTTAAAAGGCGGGGCAACAATAGTGCAGCTTCGGGAAAAAGACAAAACCGCAAGGGAATATATTTCTCTTGCCCGAAAGGTACACACACTTACAAAAAAATATAACGTACCCCTCATCATTGACGACAGAGTGGATGTTGCGCTTGCCATGGGTGCAGAAGGTGTTCATCTCGGACAAAGTGATATGCCGATTTCTACGGCAAGAAAAATTCTCGGTGATGATTTTATTTTAGGAGCAACAACCAAAACCGTTCCGCAAGCCCTTGAAGCTTATGAGCAAGGAGCAGACTATCTTGGAGTTGGGGCGATTTATCCGACTACTACCAAAGTAAAGACAGTTCTCACATCAACCGAAACACTTGATGCGATATGCAAAGCTGTGCCAATCCCTGTAAATGCCATTGGCGGACTTAACAAAAACAATGTACAGGTTCTTGGAGGAATTGATATTGCAGGCTTTTGTGTAGTTTCTGCAATAATGAAGGCAGACAATCCTAAAGCCGAAACAGAAATTTTGCTTAAATTAGCGAAGGAATTGAAACGAAAATGAGAACAGTATTAACTATTGCCGGAAGTGACTCCGGCGGAGGTGCCGGTATAGAGGCAGATATCAAAACAATGACGATGAATGGTGTTTATGCTATGACTGCAATAACGGCACTAACGGCACAAAATACAACCGGCGTGAGAGCAATTTTGGAAACACCACCAGATTTTTTGCAACAACAGTTAGATGCGGTATTTGAGGATATCTGTCCTGATGCCATAAAAATCGGTATGGTATCTTCAACCGAACTAATAAGCGTAATTGCAGACAGATTAAAATTTCATAAGGCAAAAAATATTGTAGTCGATCCTGTTATGGTTGCAACAAGCGGGTCTGCACTTATGAAAACAGATGCAGTTGCGACGCTTACCAAAGAACTGCTTCCGATAGCAACACTAATTACACCCAATATACCGGAGGCAGAGGTTCTGTCAGAATTTGCTATTAAAACTAAAGATGATATGCAAAAAGCAGCAAGGATTATCGGTGATTCAAATAACTGTGCAGTTCTCCTTAAGGGTGGCCACAGCATCAGCGATGCTAACGATCTTTTGTATGAAAACGGAGAGTATAATTGGTTTGAGGGCAGGCGAATAGATAATCCGAACACGCACGGTACGGGATGTACATTGTCAAGTGCTGCAGCTTCAAACCTTGCAAAAGGCTTTACGCTCTATGAATCTGTACAAAGGGCAAAGAAATATGTTTCAGGTGCTCTTTTGGCACATCTTGATTTAGGGCAAGGTTCAGGGCCTATTATGCATAACTTTGACCTGACATCGCATTTTGCCGAAGAAAAATATCCACTTGAAAGGAACTGATAAAATGAGAAATTACACAACACAAATGGATGCCGCAAAAAGAGGTATCATAACACCGGAAATGAAGGCGGTTGCAGAAAAGGAATACAGAACACCGGAGGAAATCAGAGAGCTTGTTGCCAAAGGACAGGTTGCAATCTGTGCAAACAAATTACATACCTGCATAGAACCTAACGGTGTAGGCTCTATGCTTCGCACCAAAGTCAATGTGAACTTAGGTGTATCCAAAGACTGCAAGGATTATGACATTGAAATGGAAAAGGTTATGATGGCAGTAAATATGGGGGCAGAAGCTATTATGGACTTATCTTCTCACGGCAACACTCAGCCGTTCAGACAAAAGTTGACAAGCGAATGTCCGGCAATGATAGGAACTGTTCCCGTATATGACAGCGTGATTCACTATCAAAGAGATTTAGATACGCTCACCGCCAAGGATTTCATTGATGTTATAAGACTTCATGCTCAGGATGGTGTGGACTTTGTAACTATTCACTGCGGCATCACAAGGAAGACTATAGAACAGATAAAAAAGCACAAGAGAAAAATGAATATCGTATCCCGAGGAGGATCTCTTGTATTTGCTTGGATGAGTATGACCGGTGAAGAAAATCCGTTCTACGAATATTATGATGAAATACTAGATATCTGCCGTGAGTATGATGTAACTATTTCGCTTGGAGATGCCTGTCGCCCCGGATGTCTTGCAGATGCAAGTGATGTATGCCAGATTGAGGAATTGGTGCGACTTGGCGAGCTTACAAAAAGAGCATGGGCAAAAGATGTTCAGGTTATGGTAGAAGGTCCGGGACATATGCCCCTTGACCAGATTGAAGCAAATATGAAGCTTCAGCAGACAATTTGTATGGGTGCTCCTTTCTATGTGTTAGGACCCATCGTTACCGACATTGCTCCAGGATATGACCATATAACAAGTGCAATCGGCGGAGCAATAGCAGCATCAGCCGGTGCGGCATTTCTTTGTTATGTAACACCTGCAGAGCACTTGGCTCTGCCAAATGTAGAGGATGTTAAACAAGGCATCATAGCATCAAAAATTGCGGCACATTCAGCCGACATTGCAAAAAAGGTTCCACACGCAAGGGATATTGACGATGAAATGGCAGATGCCAGAAGAAACTTTGATTGGGAAAAACAATGGAAGTGTTCCATAGATCCTGAAACTGCGAAGAAAATCCGTGATGAAAGAAAGCCGGAAATCGAAGAAAGCTGTTCTATGTGCGGCAAGTTCTGTGCTGTCAGAAGTATGAATAAAGCATTAAACGGCGAACATATTGATATTTTATAATAGTTAAGGGCTTCAGCTCCTACTTATCTTTTAATGCCTGACGGCGTTTTCTTCTGATTCGGTTTATATGTCTTTCAAAATCTCCGTTGTTTATAAATTCGGCAAGTACATACTGCTCAAATACAGGCACAGTACAGGAATAAAATCCCATTTTATGAAAAAACGAATCAACAAGCTGTTCCGGCATAACCATATATCCGATACGCATTGATGGAGCAACAGTTTTCGTAAAGGTGTTTATATATATAACACTATGTGTTGGTTCAAGTGAGAACAAAGTGTCTTCGTTTTTAGTTGAAACGGTAAACTCAGAATCGAAATCGTCTTCAATTATGATACCGTTTCGGTCCGCAGCCCACTTAATATACTCATTTCTTTTTGAAGCACTTGCAGTGACACCGCTTGGAAAACTTCTGAATGGCGTTACATGTAAGACGGTTGCCTGAGTTTTGTTAAGGTGTGAGGTGAGAATACCATCTTTCCCTAAATTAAGTAATTCGCACCTGGCACCGTTGGATTTATATACAGAGAGTATCTTTTCATAAGAGGGATTTTCAATCCCAAAAATCTTTTCTCTTCCTAAAAATTGTACGATAAGTCCATACAAATATTCTGCACCGGAGCCGATTACAATTTGTTCCGGGGTAACGTTTATTCCTTTTCCCCTGGCAAGATAATCGGATATTGATTTTCTTAACTCAAAGCAGCCTGAATTCGGAGATTTTATCAGTATTTGCTCACCGTATTTTGAAATGACATTACGCATAGTTTTGGCAAAAACAGAAAACGGAAATACTTCGCTTTCGTGATAGTTAATATGTTCAACAGTTATATCGTGCGGCTCATGCTCTGCAATGGGAACAAAATCATCCTTTCGGTATGTAACAAAATATCCGCTGCGTTCTATGGCTTCGATATATCCTTCATCGCATAATATACTGTATGCGTGTTCCACGGTGACAACACTTGTCAATGTTTCATCAGCCAGAAGACGTTTTGAAGGAAGCTTGTCACCGTATTTATAGACGAAATTTATTATATCTGCTCTTAATTGTTCGTATAGTTGCATATAAGCTCTTTTGCTTGAACCTAAATCAATTGAATACTTCATCTGGTTATATTAAAAACTCCTTATTTGGTAATTGTGATATAATCAGATTTATTATATACTATAATTAAGGAAATTTCAATAGGTGACAAATAATAAAGGAATTATCTTCGTAAGCGAAGTCGGTTATGGAAGAACTTACAGGAAAATCAAAATTGAAGCTCGGTGACATTGTTGTCTGTTGTAGTTTAATAAATATGATTACGGAGGAAAAATCGATGAATAACAGTAAAACAAAAAAATTAGTTATGGCAGCCTTGCTTGCAGCTCTCTGCTGTGTAGCGACAATGATTATCAAAATACCATCACCGCTTAAAGGATATTTGAATTTAGGAGATTGTATTGTACTTTTGTCAGGATGGTTTTTAACGCCGGCATACGGATTTGCCGCTGCAGCTATCGGTTCTGCTCTTGCTGATGTGTTCTCGGGTTATATTATATATGCTCCTGCAACATTTGTTATCAAAGGTATTATGGCTATTATTGCATACTATGGTTTCAAGATTCTCCAAAATAAAATCGGGAATATACCATCAAGAATTATTAGCGGAATTGTTGCGGAAATTGTGATGGTTTTAAGCTACTTCGTATTTGAAGGTATTTTGTATGGCTTTATTCCTTCAATTGTAAACATTCCTGCAAATGCAGTACAGGGTGCTGTAGGGGTTGTTATTGGAACAATACTTATCAATGTGCTTTCAAAAAGTATTATATCAAAATACCAAATGTTTTAGTTAGTGTGAATAAGATGCCTTGAATTGTTAAAAATAAATATAGAATATTTCAATTGGAGGCATTAATATGTTTAAACATGAAAAAATGCTTTTTCATCCCGTGGCGGTTGAAAGGCCAAATCCACAGTATGCTGTACTGCTTCAGGAACAACTCGGCGGAGGAAATGGCGAATTGAAAGCAGCTATGCAATATATGTCACAAAGCTTTCGCATAAAGGACCCTGAAATCAAGGATTTGTTTTTAGATATTGCTGCAGAAGAGCTTGGACATATGGAAATGGTTGCACAAACCATCAATTTGCTCAACGGTCATGATGTAGATGCAACTAAAGTACAAGCAGGAGAAATACAATCTCACGTTCTTATGGGACTGAATCCCGGTCTCATAAATTCATCCGGCTACTCCTGGACAGCAGATTATGTCACAGTAACAGGAGATTTATGTGCTGACCTTTTAAGTAACATCGCATCAGAACAGCGTGCAAAGGTAGTATATGAATATTTATATCGCCAGATTAATGATAAAAAAGTAAGAGAAACCATAGATTTTCTCTTGAACCGAGAAGAAGCACACAACCAAATGTTCCGTGATGCGTTCAATAAAGTACAAAACAGCGGCTCCAACAGAGATTTCGGAACAACAAAAGCTGCTCGAATGTATTTCTCAATGTCTGACCCCGGTCCTAATGCTTTTGCTAATAACGAAACGACAGCACCTTCTTTCAGTAAATAGTATTTCAGGCTCTCTGTCAATATTGAGGTCCAAAGTGAATAATGGAATTTTTGTCGGCGGTTGCAGCTTTATGCAGCCGCCTTTCCGGTATTAGATTTTTTGTTAACATACAATTAACATACCTTTGCTTTTAGAATTAACATTGCCTGTGTTAAGCTATTACTGTTTGAAAATTATTATGGATAATTATGGATGTTTAACAAGGGGGTAGTTAAATGACAATTTTTGATGTACTTAATTTGATAGGCGGGTTATGTTTATTCCTTTTTGGTATGAATGTAATGGGTGACGGTTTGGAACGCCGTGCAGGAAATAGCTTAAAAGCATTGCTCGGCAAACTTACAAATAATCCAATAAAAGGCTTTTTGACAGGGCTTGGCGTTACTGCCGTGATACAGAGCTCATCGGCGACTACGGTTATGGTTGTAGGCTTTGTTAACTCAAAGATAATGACACTCAAACAATCAATCGGCATTATTATGGGTGCAAATATCGGAACAACTGTTACCGCTTGGATACTTAGCCTCGGCGGAATTTCGGGCGATAATATAGTTATGAAGCTTTTAAAACCTACATCGTTCACGCCAATTTTAGCTCTTATTGGAATAATATTTATGATGTTTGCAAAATCCGGCAAGAAAAAAGATGTAGGAACAATACTTCTTGGCTTTGCAACATTGATGTTTGGTATGAATGCAATGTCCTCTGCGGTTTCAGGACTTTCTGATATACCTGCATTCCAGAACTTATTTATAATGTTCAAAAATCCCATTCTTGGTGTTTTGGTTGGTGCTATCCTTACAGCAATTATTCAATCAAGCTCTGCCTCTGTCGGAATACTTCAGGCACTTTCAGCAACAGGTGCAGTTTCTTACGGAGCCGCAATTCCAATTATTATGGGACAGAATATCGGTACTTGTGTAACCGCACTTTTATCTTCGCTCGGTACAAACAAGAACGCAAGAAGAGCATCTATCATACATCTTTTATTTAATGTTATAGGAACTGTTGTATGGCTTGCAGTATTCAGTGTACTCTATGTTACTGTTAAACCTGCTATTTTAGATGCATCTGCTTCCTATTTTGGGATAGCGGTTTCTCACTCTATATTTAATGTTCTGTGCACTGCACTCCTTCTTCCAATGTCATCACTACTTGAAAAACTTGCATATATAATTGTACCCGAAGGAAAAGAAACAGAAAAAGTTGTTGAGCTTGATGAAAGACTTCTTGCAACACCAACGATTGCACTTCAACAGTGCTATAATGTAGCTAAAAAAATGGCAAACGAAGCTGCCACAGGTTTTAAGCTTGCAATTTCAGCTGCACATAACTACGATGCAGAAAAAGCAGAAAAAATCAGAGCAATGGAAGGCAACACAGACCATTACGAAGATATATTAGGCACATATCTGACAAAACTATCCCGTTCGCAGACAACGGATGAAGATAGCTCAGAAGTTTCAAAACTTCTAAAAGCTATCGGCGATTTTGAAAGAATTTCTGACCATAGCGTAAATATTTTGGAGTCAGTTGAGGAATTAAAAGAAAAGAAAATTGAATTTTCCGATGATGCAAAAAAAGAGCTTGATGTTCTTTTAAACGCAGTATCAGAAATACTTGATATTACACTTGGCGCCTTTAACAAAGACGATGAAGAGGCTGTATATAATGTAGAACCTTTGGAACAGGTAATTGACGGTCTTAAATCAATGCTCCGTGACAGGCATATTGTTCGCTTAGCAGACGGCGAATGTACAGTTGAAGCAGGCTTCATTTGGGGAGACCTCTTAACAAATTTAGAGCGAACTTCTGACCATTGCTCAAATATTGCAACTTGTTTAATTGATGCATCTCACCATAATATGAATGCTCACGAATACAAACAGAGCTTAATCGATAACAATCCGATGTTTGATGAAAAATTCAAATTGTATGGGGAAAAATATAAATTAAGTCATTAAATGGCACATTCACATAAAAGAGGTTATTTTTGAATAGCCTCTTTTGCATATTCTCATATCAAAATTTGATATGCCATAAAATCACAACCGAGCTGAAGGACAAATATCCTCACATTAAACGGATATATTTCAGGTCTGCATACCAACACATTCCCGATTGGTATGAAAAAAGTCTGCTTGAAAATAACGAAGGAACATACTTCCCCGAGCATATGGAAAAGGCAGGCAGAGCTTCCTATGTGGAACGCCATCAGGAAATGATAAATCAATCTGAGTTTTGCGTGGTGTATTACGATGAAAAATTTTCTCAAAACCATTGAAAATTATGACTAATTATGCTATAATGTGCTATATTAGGAAAATTATTCGGGTAGGTGCTATGGTGGAAAACGTAAGTTTATTAAAAGTCAAGACAATGGACTTTCAGGATCAGGTAAAGTTTGTTCGTATGCATTTGCAGCTCAGTCAGGAGGAGCTTGCAAGACAAATGGGCATCTCCTTTGCAACGGTAAGCAGATGGGAACGAGAAAACAGAAAGCCACAGCTTGCTCTGCTTGGCAAGTTCTACTCCTTCTGTCAAAGGAACGGAATAGAAATAGACTTATCTGA
>JAZPXS010000142.1:0-12314 GCA_045543775.1 Clostridia bacterium | reverse complement strand
TCTTCCTAAGACCGCTTGGCCTCCGACTTAACAGTCACAACCTGCCCCGGCTCCGGGGTATGAAAGAAAACTTCCACACTTTCCATATCCTCAGCGGACGGATACATATTATCACCGAGAATTTCACGAAGAACTCTGTTTGTGTGTACTGTTTTGTCGGAAAGGTAAAGCTCTTCGTTGATAGTAATCTTATCCCCATCGGCATTTTTCTGATGCCACTCAATATTTATTGCAGAAGAAGTTCTTGGTGCAAAAAATTCCTCGTAGGGCATACTGATCATATCTTTTTTTACTGCATCTATTATCTTTTTCATATTGTCGCTGTCAGGATAGAATATGTCGGGATTTGATTTTCTTCTGTCGTGGAAGGATGCGGAAATGTATTCCTTATCAGCGTTGTAGAGAAGACAGAAGGCAGTACGTCGGAAACCGTCGGTTTCCACTATTTTACGCATTGTGTCAGCATCCTTTTCGTCATCAAAGGGGTAACTTCTCACAAGATAAGAGCCGTTTTTCAAAAGGTATTTTATTTCCATGGTATATGGAGCATTTTCATATGTCTTCTTTTTTGAAATAAACTCCGAATGTGCTTTGATTGCACCCTCAAAGCCATCTTCTTTTGTAAAAGTGCATAAGTTATTCATATTGCGGTAGTGATAATTCTGATTGTACTTTCCGTTCGGAATAGTTACGGTAATATTTTTGATGTTCTCGGATTTGGGAATACGCTTTTCGTAACCTGTTACATCAAATTTGACGCCTGCAATAAACAGAACCGCACCCAAAATATATATTCCTATTGCACGGGATGCCCCCTTAAAGTCTATAGATTTTTTTGCTATCATATAGGATATGCCGCATCCCAGAATTCCCAGAGGGATGATGGTAAATATGTTTTTGATATCCATAAATTCACGGAAGTATTCGTAGCTTACACCGCTGGCAAGGGATGCTATAATTGCAATAAATACGGGTTTGAGCCATTTGAATGCTATAACCTCACCGTGGGATTCAAGCTTGCGGATTCTGTATAGGAAATATGCCGCTGTAAGAAGTATGACGGATGCCACAGGGTAGTTCCAAAGCATTTCACCTTTTTCAAGACCGTAGGGACCTATATAGATGTTACTCATTATAATGTTATCCATATCAAGCTGTGAGTAGCCGTATATTTCGTGGGAAAATACCAAATCAAACAGACCGTAGAAAAAAAGCGGCAGGAGAGAAAAGCCAACGGTAAAAATAAGAGTTGCTATACTGCTGCCCGATACCATAGCGGTAAATGTTGCCAGCGAAAACATTATACAGGTGTAAATAAGTCCCACACCCATCCAGACAAAAGCATCAATGGGGTAGAATGAACCTGCACACATAGGACTTACGGACATAAGTACAAAAATAAGGGTGTTTATAACAAGCGGTGCTACCATAAGAACGCAGCCCGATACGAGCTTTGTAACAAAAATTTCCGTTCTTGTAACCGGGTAGGAGTGAATTGTAGATACCGGTGCCGAGGAGTTAAGATAGGAAAACAGTGTTACCGAAGTACCAACACCAAAAATCAAAGGAATAAGAAAGGCAATCTCCCAGTTTGGTTGTCCGCCAAAGCCTGAGCCGTGATTTACGCAGGTGTCGTATACGGGCATTACACAAACCAGCAGAAGCATAATTGTTTCAAGCACGCCAATCCACCAGAAGCGTTTTATGTCGGATTTAAAGATGGCTTTATTAAATAATGATGTTTTCGAAGTCATATCCCATACCTCCTAACTCATATATGAATACTTCCTCCAATGTAAGGGGAATTGCATCGGACAAAATAGGATTATAGCGGGCAACCGTTTCGTTTATCTTTCCGATATCACCCTTTGTAATCAGCATATGAACTCTGCCCGAGGTCTGCCTGTGAAGTATTTCAATCTCTTTTGTAATTTCTTCGGGAAAGTCACCCTCAAACGCCAGCTGGAGCTTGTGTATGTTCCCTTTCAGGTCATCAAGGGATTTCTCAAGCACAATTTTTCCCCTGTGCATAATTCCGACATGGTCGCACACATCCTCAAGCTCTCTTAAGTTGTGACTTGATATGAGGACAGTTGTTTCATATTCTGCCACGTCCTGCATTATCACACGCCACACATTCCGACGCATTACGGGGTCCAGTCCGTCTACCGGCTCATCCAGTATCATAAGCTCAGGACAGGTGCATATGCCAAGCCAGAACGCAACCTGCTTTTGCATACCTTTGGAGAGTCTGCGTATTTTTCGCTTTGTATCTATTTTAAATATGGATTTCAGATTTTCAAATCGTTCGTCGCTCCATGTAGGGTAGATGTCCTTGTAGAATTTTGCACCGTCCTCAATACTGTATGAAGGAAAAAAGTACAGGTCATCTCCTATATATATGGTCTTCGATTTTATAATAGGGTTTTCAAACACCTTTTCACCGGATATATACACTTCTCCCACGTCCGGAGTATATACTCCCGACAGATGCTTTATGAGAGTTGTCTTTCCGGCACCGTTAGGGCCGACCAAACCATAGACAGAGCCTTTTTCCACACTGAGATTTATGGAATCAAGTGCCTTAAAGCTGTCAAATGTTTTTGTAAGGTCTGTAACTTTAATCATTTTGTTTCCTCCTTATATATTTTTTCTGCAATAGCAGTAAGCTCGCTATATCCGATTCCCAAAAACATAAGTTCTCTTACTGTATGGCAAAAGGAATCCATAAGTGAATCCACGTCTGCACTTCCGACAGTAACTCCCCTTGGACTTACAAAGCTTCCCTTGGCCTTTTGTGAGTAAATGTAACCCTCGTTTTCAAGTTCTTTATATGCTTTCTGAATAGTGTTGGGGTTAATAGCAAGCTCCGAGGCAAGCTCCCTTACCGATGGCAGGCTGTCGTGCTCTGTAAGTATTCCTGCAATAATAAGCTCTTTAAGCTTATCTTTTATCTGCTCGTATAGAGGGCGTCTGTCCCCAAAATCCAATTGTATCACAAAATCACCTCCGTGTACCAACTGTATTAATACAAATAATACAGTTAAAAATGCAATTTGTCAATAGGTATTTGAAAATTTTTTTGAAGTTGGCAAAATATTCTTGAATTCCTACTAAATCTATGGTATTATTAGGATATAAAATATAAATGGAGGAATTACCAATGAAAATATCCACAAAAGGCCGCTACGCACTTCGTTTTATGATTGATCTTGCAGAAAACGGCGGAGACAAATTTATTTCCTTAAACGATGTATCCGAGCGTCAGGGCATATCAAAAAAATATCTTGAGCAGATTGTACCCTCTCTCAACAGTGCAGGGTATCTTGTAACCGGCAGAGGCTTTCAGGGCGGCTACAAGCTTGCCAATCGTCCTTCTTATTACAGCGTTGCCGATATTCTCAAAGTTACGGAGGGAAGTCTCGCACCTGTGAGCTGTCTTGAAACAAGAGAAAATGAATGTGAAAGAGCAAGAGGCTGTGACACTCTCTACATATGGGAGGGCCTTATGGAGGTGATAGAGAATTATCTTGATAAAATAAGTATTCAAGACATAATTAATCGCAAAAGCCGTAAAAAAGACGATTATGTACTTTTGTAATTTTTTCCTTGTTATATTGCAGGCTATACATAAAATTACAGTATAAAAAATTTTTATGCAAATATTTTTGTGCATTTTTACAATAAATTGATTGACTTTGCAATAATTGTGTGGTAGAATTGTACACACAGAAAACTGCTCTGTTTTGTGGGCAAAAAGCAGTAGAGGAGGAAGGAAAGTGAAGGATACGATTCTTGAAATGAAAGAAATTGACAAAAGATTTTCAGGAGTCCATGCTCTGAAATCCGTAAATCTGGAATTGAAATCCGGAGAGGTTCACGCCCTTATGGGAGAGAACGGTGCCGGCAAATCCACACTTATGAAAGTGCTTTGCGGAATTCACAAGCGTGATGGCGGTGAAATCACCCTGTTCGGAGAAAAAGTTAATTTTTCAAGCATCAAAGAGTCACAGGATGCAGGCATAAGCATCATACATCAGGAACTCAACATGATGAATCACTTAACAGTTGCACAGAACATTTACATAGGCAGAGAGCCTATGATAAACGGTATCTATATTGATGATAAGAAAATGGAAGAGGACGCTAAGGAACTTTTTGACCGTATAGGTGTCAGGATTGATCCCGGTGCAGTTCTTGGCTCGCTTACAGTGGGAAAACAGCAAATGGTGGAAATTGCAAAGGCGGTTTCCAGGGAATCCAGAATACTTATTCTTGATGAACCAACTGCCGCACTTACTCAGGTTGAGGTTGAGGAGCTTTTCAATATTATGAATGACCTGAAAGCCAAGGGAATAGGTATGATATATATATCTCACCGTATGGATGAAATCAACAGGATATCGGACCGCATCACCGTAATGCGTGACGGTGAATATGTGGGAACTCTCATTACCAAGGACACCACCAAGGACGAAATCGTAAAGATGATGGTAGGAAGAGTTATATACGGTGACAAAAAGGAAAAGAGTACCGTACCCGAGGGTGCACCCGTAGTTCTTGAGGTTAAAAACCTTTCAAGAGGCAAGGAGATAAAAAATGTCAGCTTTTGTCTGCGTAAAGGCGAAATACTTGGATTTTCCGGACTTATGGGTTCGGGAAGAACAGAAATTGCCAGAGCTATCTATGGTGCAGACGAATTTGATAGCGGCGAAATATTTATAAACGGCAAAAAAGTAAAGATAAAAACTCCCGAGGAGGCTGTAAAGCTCGGTATTTGTTATCTTTCTGAGGATCGCAAGAGATACGGACTTCTTCTTGATAAATCCGTTTCTGAAAATTCCGCCTTAAGTTCACTGGATAATTACATTAAGTGCGGATGGATAAACGATGCAAAAATTGATGAGGATGCAATAAGGGAAAATGCAAAGCTTAAGACAAAAACCCCATCAATCAAACAGCTTACACGAAATCTCTCCGGCGGTAATCAGCAGAAGGTAATCATAGCAAGGTGGCTTCTCAAAAACTCCGATATATTCATTTTTGACGAACCTACACGAGGAATAGACATCGGTGCAAAGAGTGAAATGTACACTCTTATGGAGGAGCTGGCTTCGGAGGGTAAATCCGTAATTATGATTTCTTCGGAGCTTTCCGAGATTCAACGCCTTAGCGACAGAGTTATCGTAATGTGCGAAGGCAGAAAAACAGCAGAACTCGACATAGCAGACGCAACCCAGGAAGAAATAATGAAATACGCCACTATGAGGGAGGAAGAATAAAATGTCAAATTTCAGTATGAGCAGAACCATAAGAAGAACTAAGGCAAAAACTTTGGATTTTGTTGCAACAAAGGGCAAGCAGAATATGATTATCATAGCAGCCCTTGCAGTTCTTGTATTAATTTTTGCAATGCTCAACCCCAATTTTTTGAGTAAATATAATATTGTAAGTATGGCGCAGTCCCTTGCACCATATGCGTTTTTGGGACTTGGTGTTACATTTGTTATTGCAACCGGCGGTATTGACCTTTCTATAGGTACTGTGTGTATTGCATCGGCAGTTATAGCAGGTAAGCTCTACGAGGGCGGTATGTCTCTGTGGCTTACAATCCCTGTTATGATTGCAGTGGGCACGATTTTTGGTTATATCAACGGAATTCTCGTTGCCAAGCTAAAGCTTCCGGCTTTCATTGCTACTCTGGGCACAATGATGTTTTCGAGAGGACTCAGTGCAATTCTTGTTTCCACACCTAACATATTCTTCCCCAACGGAACCTGGTTCAACAGAGTATTTTCTAATGCAGACGGACTTCCTACCGGACTTATCTGGCTCATTGCCTTTGCTCTTCTTTGTATGTATCTTATGTATAAGTGCAAAATAGGAAGATATATACTTTCCATAGGAAGCAACGAAGAGGCTACAAGACTTTCCGGTATTAATACCGATAAGTACAAGGTTATTGCATATACCTTCAGCGGTATCGGTGCAGGTATCGCGGCTATTTTCTGGGCTGCATCCTTTACAACAGTTGCGGCAGCTACAGGTAACGGAATGGAGCTCGATGCCATTGCCGGTGTATATATCGGCGGAACAAGTGCTGCCGGCGGTGTTGCTTCCATAGCAGGTACAGTAATCGGTAATATGATGCTTGTTATCATAAGAAGCGGTCTTAACTTCGTTCTTGCAAGATTTAACCTCAACTTAAACTCCACATATGTAACATATGTTCTTACAGGTATAATAGTTGTTGTTGCTGTTCTTATGGATGTTATCAAGAACAAAAACGCAGGCAAGGTTAAGATAGAAACAGAAAAGCAGAAAGCAAAAGCTCTCAAAAAACAGCTCATAGACGAAAAGGAGAGAGAAATAGACAATCTCCTTAAGGATGCAGGTTTAAGCGATGCAGACAAAAAAGCAAAAATAAAAGAGCTTGAAGCACAAATTTCGAAGTTGTAATAGTAAAAAACGGGTTTCCCGTTAATAATAAAACCAGGAGGTAGATTTATGAAAAAGTTTTTGGCGGTTTTGATGGTAATGGTAATGGCAGTTGCACTTTTTGCAGGCTGCGGTGGAGACACAGCAGACGAAAAAACAGTTGCAGTTGTTGCAAAGGGTGAGTCCCACGCATTCTGGCAGTCGGTTAAAGCCGGTGCAGAAGCAGCAGGAGAAAAGTACGGTTACAAGATTACATTCAGAGGACCTGCAAGTGAATCTGCAAAAGACCTTCCCTCACAGAAGGAAATGGTTCAGACAGCACTGTCCAACAACGCATCTGCAATAGTTCTTGCAACTATCGGCGAAGGCTTTGTGGATATGCTTTCTCAGGCAAAGGATATGGGTATTCCCGTTGTACAGTTTGACAGCGGTATCTGGGCAAACGATGTAGCGGCTCTTGACAAGGCAGACAAGAATCCTATCATAGCTTCTGTTGCAACAAGTAACTATCTTGCAGCAAATACAGTTGCAGAAAACTTCTTTGCAGCAGTTAAGGATGAGATTGCAGCAGCAGATGAGTATGTGGTTGGCGTTATCCAGCACGACGAAACTCAGACAGGTATAGACCGTGCACAGGGCTTTATCGATAAGTTTGAAGAGCTTGCAAATGCTGACGAAGCTACAAAGGGCAAGTTCAAGATTGAAAAAGAAGTTAAGCCCGGTGATGCAGACAATGCATACAAGGCAGCTCTCGAAGCTCTCTTCGAAAAGGGTGCAGACGGCATATTTATGTCAAACGAAGGTGTTGTTAAGCAGGTTTACGATGCAATCGGTGCTGCAGGCAATAAGTACGATGCAATCAAGTTCTGCGGATATGATGCAGGTACAAAGCAGATTGAATGGATGAAGAAGACCGAAGGTCCCAAGCTCGTAGGTTCTGTTGCACAGGATTCTTTCCAGATTGGTTATCAGTCTGCTGAACAGGCTATCCTTGCTCTTGAAGGCAAAGAAATCACAGAAAAGGTTGACATTTCCGGTGCATGGTGGAATGCGGATAATGTTGATGAAATGATAGAAAAGAACCTGGTTTACGAAGGTTAATTCCATATCGGTAATCGCAAAAAGCCAAAGCTGGTTTGCTTTGGCTTTTTTGTGTATAAAAAGGTATTGGAATTCTTGACATCGCCATAAATAAGGTTTATATTTTAATAGAGGTGTTTTGCATGGACTATAATTATCATACTCACACATATCTTTGCAATCATGCAAGAGATACTATGGAAGAATATGTTGTAAGAGCCATTGAGGGCGGAATAAAGCATATGGGCTTTTCGGACCATATGCCTTTTGTGTGTGCTGACGGACATCAGTCAACATACAGAGTAGCAGTGGAGGATGTCAAAAAATATACAGAAACAGTTCTTTTTCTTGCGGATAAATACAAGGAATACATAGATATAATACTTGGCTTTGAAATGGAGTATTATCCACGGGATTTTCAAAGGATGTACAAATCCGCATTGGAGCTTGGTGCACGCTATCTCATACTCGGGGAGCATTTTACATCCGACGAATCGCAGGAGGACAGTTTTTATACTTTTTCCGCCACAGACAGCGAGGACAGGCTAAAGGAGTATGTTTCAGCCGTTACTGAGGGAATGGGGACAGGAGCCTTTACCTATGTTGCTCACCCTGATATAATAAAATTCGTAGGTGACGAGGCTATATACATTCGTGAAATGATAAAAATCTGCGAAGCATCAGTTAAGTATAATGTGCCACTGGAGATTAATTTTCTTGGTATAAGGGAAGAGAGAATGTATCCCAGAGAT
Organism: Clostridia bacterium; assembly: GCA_045543775.1. Taxonomy (GTDB): domain Bacteria; phylum Bacillota; class Clostridia; order UMGS1810; family UMGS1810; genus RGIG8748. The sequence goes on along the minus strand of JAZPXS010000142.1, from coordinate 4,044 downwards.
ATATTCTGGAAGATTGCCGGAGAGGTTGGGTGCAGTGTAACCTTTGGATTTGACTGCCATAGTGCAGGTTCTGCCTGTGATGGCAAATCAATTGAAAAGGCAATGGAGCTTGTGGATAAATACGACCTGAATTATATCGGAAAACCCGATATTGTATTTATTCAGTAATTTTTTATACAAAGACGAAAATTTTGTGCATTGACACATTAACCTTAAAATGCTATACTTTTGAAAACTGCGAGGTGGAGTATATTATGTCAAAAGGTATTGCAGAATCAGACAAAAATTTTTTAGCAGTAAAAAGTAAATATCCCGATGTGGAATTTCATAATATTATGGATGAGCCATTTGCAATAGACGGACTTTATATGCCAAAGGAAACCGGAATATACACAAGGCTTCCTATGGAGTTTATGGACCTTGCAGAGCTTAATGACACCGCAAAGATAGTTATGACAAATACTGCAGGAGGCAAGGTGAGATTTATCACCGATTCCCCATATGTGGCACTTTGGGTTCGCCTTGGGGAAACCTCATACATAATGCACCATATAGCGGATACGGCGGTTATGGGATTTGATATGTATGCGTCTGATGACGCCTCACAGGATGAAGAGGCATTTGCAAAGGTATATATTCCTGCAGTTGATGAAAATAAGTGTTATGCCGGAATGTATGAATTTCCGTGTTCAAAGCTCCGAAACATAACCCTTAATTTTCCTTTGTATCACAATGTAAGTGAGGTTTATGTGGGGTTAAAGGCAGGATGCATCCTCACGAAGCCAAAGGAATATGCATTTTCAAAACCTGTGGTATTCTACGGCTCTTCCATTACTCAGGGGGGATGTGCCTCCAGACCGGGCACGGCATATACTGCAACTCTTTCCCGCAGATTAAACTGCAACCACATTAACCTTGGCTTTTCGGGGGCAGGGCAGGGAGAACAGCTTATGGCAGAGTATATTGCCGATATGGATATGAGTGTTTTTGTTATGGACTATGACCACAATGCACTTTCTGTTGAGCATCTCCAAAATACCCATTATGCTTTTTATGAAACAGTCAGGAAGAAAAACCCCCATCTTCCCATAATTATGATGTCGGCACCCATAAGCACACTTGATGAATACAATCCGATTATACCTGTTATGAAGAAACGCCGTATAGTGATTATGGAATCCTATATAAAAGCGGTACAATCAGGTGACGAAAATGTGTACTTTGTAGACGGTGAGGCACTGCTCGGTACTGATAAACCCTACAACAGCACTGTTGACGGCAATCACCCCACAGATTACGGGTTCTGTCAGATGGCAGACAGACTTTATCCTATATTAAAAAGATTGCTTTATAAAAAATAATTTGAATCTAAGTAAAATGTATTTTAACTTGTAATTTGTTTGGCAAAGCATCACCCCCGCAAGCCTGTAACGGTCTGCGGGGGTGATGCTTTTATATTGAAATGAAGGCAGCTATTGATTTTTAAGTGTAATCACAAATTCTGTTCCGTTGTCCGGCTCGCTTGTTACCGTGATTTTTCCGCCGTGAAGCTCAACTATACTTTTTACCATAGCAAGTCCAAGACCGCTGCTGGCAAATTCGTCATTACGGACATTATCCACACGGAAAAATCTCTTCCAGATTTTATCAATATTTTCTTTGGATATTCCGATACCGTTATCTGAGACTGTAATCTCTGTCGTATCATCCGGCCTGCAAGCAGAAACGGAAACATAACCCGAACTTTTTCCGTATTTGATTCCGTTGCTGATAAGATTTGTAACAGCACTCAAAAGAAGAGCTTCATCCGCTTCCACAATAAGATTGTCCTCTGCGTTGTTAATCAGAACAATACCTTTTTTGTCTGCCATATCTCTCATATTGTCAATTGCTATTTCAATAAGTGCGGCAATGTCAACCTTCTCTTTGTTGAATTTCTGTCTGTTAGTGTCTATTCTTGCCAGAAGCAAAAGCCTTGAAATAAGTGTTGAAATCTGATTTGCCTTATCAACTATATTTTCTGCAAGCTCTTTTTCCTTTTGGTTTTCTGCAATATCCAGAAGATATTCTCCCTGTGCCAGTATTACACTGACCGGAGTTCTCAGTTCGTGGGAGGCATCCGATGTAAATTGTTTTTCCTGCTCTATAAGACTTTCAATTTTGTCAAGCATGTGATTGAGAGTAACTGACAAGCTGTAAAGCTCGTCATGCTTTGACTCCGGTGATATTTTTATTCTTTGTTTTATGTCCCTTTGAGCAGAAATTCTATCTGCGGTTTTTACAATATTATTTACAGGGCTGAATGCTTTTTTGGTTATATAATATCCGCCAAGTGCTGTCAGAATAAGTATCAGAGGCACAAGAATGAGCATAACCCTGATTGCAGAGCGTCCCAGAAGTATTGTGGAGTTAACAGATTCCACACCTCGTACCCAGAATCCCATATATCTGCCGGGACGGCCCGGAGTGTGGGTATCGTAGACAATATAATTTTTCCCTTCTATGTTCTCCATTCGGGGGAGTCCTTCCAAAAACGGGATATTTGCCACATCATAATTGTACTGACCTACGATATATTTACCACTTGATTCATATATGGAGACACTTTTAAATTCCGCCTTGTTTTCAACTATATCAAAAACATCCGGTTGCCTTTTTGACAGCTTTTCCGTTACCTGTGTAACCTTTAAGATGACATCTTTTTCCACACTGTCTATTGCCAATTGGTAGGAAAGACCGCCAACAAGCGACAGCACCACAACAATTAAGATAAACATAAGAGTTGTGTACCAGATTGTTATTCTTGTTTTTATCGAAGTGAATCTTTTCATTTTAATCTTCCTTTATGACATATCCCACATTCTTAATGGTGTGGAGCAGTTTTTTGGGAAAACCGTCATCTATTTTTTTCCTGAGGTGATGGATGTACACCTTTATGACATCGCTTGAACCTTCGTATTCGTAGTTCCATATGTTTTCTTCTATTTTTTCCTTGGATACAATAATACCCCTATTACGCATCAGATATTCAAGAATGGCATACTCCTTTGAGGACAGTTCAACAATGGTATCTCCTCTTTTTACCTGTCTTGTTGCAGTGTCAACACTAAGGTCCGCAATTTCCATAACACTTGCTGTGATGTTCTCCTTTACACGGAGCATAGCTCTAATTCTTGCGGATAATACCGCAAAGGAAAAGGGCTTGGTCAGATAGTCATTGGCACCGCTGTCAAGACCTTTTATTATGTCCTCGTCCGAGTCTTTGGCGGTAAGCATTAATACGGGAGTCAGTATTTTTTTGTTTCTGATTGTCCGAAGAACCTCAAATCCGTTGATTTTCGGCATCATTACATCAAGAATTATTCCGTCATATTGTGCGCTTTCTATATAGTAAAGTGCATCCTCACCATCAAAACAACTGTCAACGGTATAACCTGCTTTCACCAATCTTTCGCTGAGAGTCTGATTAAGATTTTTTTCATCCTCTGCAATAAGTAGTCTCATACAATCACCTGCCTTGTTTTTATTATACAATAAAAATAGCCGAATGTAAATTGACGGCTTTGCAAAAAAACAAAGCCGCCTCTTTTTTATTGCATCCTGTTACCTCTTCCAAAGTTCATACCGCCAAATGTGTCAGGTGTTCCAATGACGGTGCTCTGTCCTGAAATTTCTGCTTCAAAAGCTTCGCTTCCGATATTAACAGAATATTTTTCGCCTGTTTTCAAACTGTCAGAAGCTATAAGAACTGCCTTGAAACTGCCCTTGGGGGCATATTCATATACAACATTTCCATCACTGTCCGAAACGGAAATCTTGTCATTAGCTTCGTGCTTGTTTTCGCAATAAATAGTAATTGTGTTTTGTGAAAGCTTCAGGCTTCTTTCATTTCCCATTCCGGATACAAGTATAATACTGGCTTTTTCATCTATAGTAGTCTGACCGTCAGAATCTATGACACCAAAGTTACCGGAAAAAGAGCCTGTGGGATTTGCAGCCTTAAGGGTACCGCCGTTAATCAGTATATTACCATTGGCATCAACA
>JAZPXS010000141.1:0-2616 GCA_045543775.1 Clostridia bacterium | reverse complement strand
TTTCCTCGTTCCATAGCTTTCCTGCGGAAGCATAATCCGTAAGTGTCATATCACCGCCGTTTTCAAGCGGAACTGTTACCTCCAGAATGTTTTCATAGGGAGCGATGGCTTTGTCGGGAATTACGGCATCCACGGTACCGTCAGGTTCTATCCTGATGTCGCAAGGCTCATCCACACTGTAGCCAAGACGGTTTTCTGCCGCAAGAACAAGGGGGCCTCTCCTTAGTGCAATATGATACTTTGCAAGCGGATCTTGCTCATCAAAGGTGGGAACGACATAGTTATAACCCCATATTACCTCGTTCATAAGCACCTGAGAACCGTAAGCCTCGGGGTAAATAACATATGTTGACATATCAAAATCCAGCTCAATCACAGTTTCCCCTTTTATGTCAACCTTTGTGTAACCGGCTTCGCAATCAATGTTTTTGCCGTTTACCTTTACAGTTGTATTCTTGCTCCACTTGGGGTTTCTTACAAAAAGAGAAAATTCTTCATCTGTACAAACGGTAATTTCCACATTTCCGTATTTCGGATAGTCTGTATTTGTTCTTATGACAACTTCCTTTCCGCTTGGTGAATATGTCTTTATCGTTCCGTTTATATACAGATTTATTACAATTGAATCTCTTCCAGCCAGAACCGCCATCTTTGCCGCAACACCAAAACCTGCTCCGCCAATGCAGGCACAGCATCCGTAATAGTGTCCGTCGCTCATTTTCATAAGACCGCCTACACCGTTTCCCCTTGTGCCTGCAGTAAGAGGACTGTAGCTGTCAAAGGGAAGAGGCTCAAGCACATCATCGGGAAAGGTTTCCCTTATTGATGGCTCTATAACCTTTTGGGTATTTACAGCACCCAAGTAAGCATTGTAAAGGGATATTTCAAAGGCATCGGCATATTTCGCATCGCCTGTAAGGAGGGTTAGCTGCCAGAAAAACTTCATAAGAGTAACCGTCACGCAGGTTTCCTGAGCCTTGAGTCCGTTTGTGGTGTTGGCCTGTCTTGCCGTTGAATGGTCAAAAAGCTCATGGGTGCAGCCGCTTGTGCCTATTACCGTGAATTCATCCTCAAGGATGAGGTCTGCAAAGTTTATTATTGCAGTTTTGTATTTTTCCTCCCCGGTAATACGGTAATACTCCAGAAGTCCCTCAAAGCAGGAGGTCATTTCGTATGCTTTTGTGGCAGGGTACTGCCATAATCTGAGCTTCTTCTCATAGGCAAGGTCAAAAACATTTGCTACATCCATTCCTCCCTCGGAAACTATATATCCGGCAAAATCCAGATACTTAATCTCGCCTGTAAGGGAATAAAGACGGACAACAGGCTCCAGAATTGATGAAGAATTAAGACCTCTCCAATGTCTTGTGGCACTTGTGATGGGTTTTTTTCCATCCTCCTTGTAACCTATTTTTGACATTATGTAGTCAACCTGTCTGCACATAGATTTTACAACCCTATTGTACAAATCCTCGTCTTGGCATATTTCCAGAAAATACTGCATACCCAGAAGAACATACTTTCTGCCCCACAAATCCCATGCTTCAAACTCATGAGAGGAAGCATAACTGGATATTCTTCCGTCCTTGTCCTGTGCTTTCAGAATGGAGTCCACAGTATCGGCCATTGCCTTGTAGAGTTCGGGATTGCGGGTGCAGGAATAAACCAGTGCCGCACCTCTCATACTTTTGCCCCAGTATTCTCCTCGCCATCCGCCCTCAAAGTCGGCATCCTCACGAAACTGCTGCACAAATCTCTCCCACAAAGCAGGATTTAAGAATTGAAATTCTTCTATATATTTTATTGTTTTACCGATAAATCCGTCAAATTCAAACTCGTTGCCGTAATCCGAAAAAAACATATCCGTATTGAGCCTCGGATAATTGGCTGTCATTGGTTTATACAAACTTCTCATGACTTTCACTCCTTGACATATTGGCTAAATTAATCTACTATAGTAATATAGCATATGGCATTGGCGATTTTCAACACGGGGCAGAAAAGTGCCAAAAAAAACGACACAAAAACCAAAAAAAACGCATACAAAAAATAAATAATCCGTGGTAAACTATAATTACAAAGCTATTTACTTGCGGAGGATGAACTATGTTCAGAATAATAGCCATTGACGACAACCCCGTGGTTGTGGAATCCATAAAAGAAATAATACCCTGGAACAGTCTGGGATTTGAACTTGCGGAAATTTTTACCGACAGCCGCAAGGCTATGGAATATGCTCACAATAATCATGTTGATGTGATACTTACCGACATAGCTATGGAAGAACCTGACGGATTGGAGATTGTCAAAATATGCGAAAACGAACTTCCGCATATAAAAATAATACTGCTCAGTGCATTCAGAAATTTTGAGTTTGCAAGGCAGGCAATACGTTATCGCAATGTGGTGGATTACCTTACAAAACCGCTGGATTTTCCAAAGCTTGTAGAACTCCTGCGTTCAATTGAAGAAAATCTCCGCACTGCATCGGGATACTCGGAGTTCTCGTCAGAAGAAATCCTCGGCAAACGCCTTGAGTTTTTTTCAAACCTGCTGTGCCAATATGAGGAAAACCTCGAGGAAACCGGCAAGGCTCTTGTGGAACTTGGCATATCT
>JAZPXS010000140.1:0-21506 GCA_045543775.1 Clostridia bacterium | reverse complement strand
TACATCAACCCCGTTCCTGTAAAGCACTGCGATCGGATGAGTTTTCAACTCCGCTACTCTGCCAAGAAGATAATTACTGGAAGGAGTAATGTTCAGTCTGATATGATTATGAGACTTTTTAAAAAGCGTGTTAATGACCTGAATGCAGAATCATTAAGGATTGCTGACGGTATGGGACTTACGGAGAATTATATAGCGGAAACTCTTCCTGATGAAGCAGGAATTTTGCGGTATCTCAGGTCTCAGGCAAGTGCACCGTGTTTTGAAATAGAAAACATAGAATATTTCCCCTTGGGTGAGGATATGTATTCACGTCTCATCCGTGATGTATCAGAGGCAAAAAAATATATTTTTCTTGAATTCTTTATTGTAAATGAGTTTGACAGTATGTGGAGTGAGCTTTTGAAAATTCTTTGCCAAAAAGCAGAGGATGGTGTAGAAATCCGTATGATATACGATGCTATGGGTTCGCTCACCACAACCAAAGCCAACCTTGATGAAAGACTTCGTAAAATGGGGATAAACTGTTATCAGTTTTCTCCCGTAAAACCTTTTATTTCCACCTATCACAATAACCGTGACCACCGCAAAATAGTTGTTATAGATGGCGAAATAGCATATACCGGCGGTGTTAATCTTGCAGACGAATATGTTAACCGCAAGGTGCGTTTCGGCCATTGGAAAGACACGGCTATAAGAGTTGAGGGTGACAGTGTAAAGAGATTTCTTGCAATGTATCTTAAAATATGGCGTCTTGTCTGCCCTCACGAGGATTCGGAGGTGTACCGCAACAAAGCAGAATCGGATTATCAAGGTAAAGACGGGTATATAGTACCTTTTGACGATACTCCTGTTGATACAAAATATATCACAAGAGACGTGTATCTGCATATTCTTAGCAGTGCCAAGGATTATGTGTATATAAATACCCCGTATCTCATACTTGATGATGCACTTCTTCAGGCAATGAAGTTTGCCGCCGCAAGAGGTGTAAAGGTTAAAATATGTATGCCTCATATTCCCGATAAGTGGTATGCATTTATGCTTGCACGGAGCTATTATCCCGAGCTTTTAAGGGCAGGAGTGGAGATATACGAATACAAACAAGGCTTTCTTCACGCAAAAAGCACCGTTTCCGATGGCAGGAGAGGGTATGTGGGTTCTGCAAATTATGATTACAGAAGTCTGTATCTTCACTATGAATGCGGTGCATATCTGTGCGAAAGCTCTGTGATTGAGACAATCAAAGACGATTTTGAAAAGACAATCGAAGCCGGAATAAACTTTACTATTGACAAATACAGCGAGTTAAATTGGTTTTACAGGGTATCCGGAAGAGTACTTCGCCTTTTTTCATCAGTTATGTAGAGCGAAAATACCTATAATACCAATACTGTTTTTATATTTTCTGTATATTTTTTCAAAAAACATAAAAAAATATATTTTTGTATTGAAATATTATTTATTGTGTAGTATAATATAAAAGTCGTACGGCCGGGGCAGTAGCGGCGCCCTGTACTTGCAATCCGCTATAGCAAGGGTTATATCCTTTTTGAGGGTTTTTTGAGACAGTAATGTATCAGCTAAGTGGTGTTGATAATCGGTTCTTGCGCGATGAACGCGCGTGAACCTGGTCAGGTGAGGAATCAAGCAGCCATAAGCGTTTGCGGACATGTGCCGCGAGGTTGACCGGTTTGAGCTAACTGACTGACAACGACTGTTTTCATAAATTCGATTCTTGGATGTACGACTTTTTTATATAATTTTTATGTTTTACGGAGGATTTTGTTATGGCTCATATGACGCTGTACCGCAAATGGCGTCCCAAGTCGTTTGATGAGGTAATCGGTCAGGAACATATAGTTTCCACACTCAAAAATGAAATTATTAATAATACCATATCCCATGCCTATGTCTTTACAGGAACACGAGGCACGGGCAAAACCTCTACTGCCAAAATTCTCAGCCGTGCCGTAAACTGTCAGAATCCCAAGGATGGCAATCCCTGCAATGAATGCGATGCATGCCTTGGGATTATAAATGAAACAATTCTCGATGTTGTAGAGATGGATGCCGCATCCAATACCGGTGTAGACAGTATCAGAGAGATAATAGACCAGGTTCGCTATTCAACTGCAGCAGCAAAGTACAAGGTTTATATAATCGACGAGGTTCATATGCTTTCTGTCGGTGCCTTCAATGCACTTTTAAAAACCCTGGAGGAACCTCCTGCACATGTTATTTTTATACTTGCTACTACCGAAATACACAAAATCCCGGCAACTATTCTTTCCAGATGTCAGAGATTTGATTTCAAAAATATTTCTTCTATGGATATTGCCGATGCTGTGGAACGGATACTTTCTGTTGAGGGTGTCGGAATTACCAGAGAGGCAGTTGAATATATTGCATATCTTGGCAACGGTTCTATGCGTGATGCACTCAGTATTACAGAACAGTGTCTTGCCTACAAAACAAATGATATAACACATAGTGATGTTACAGAAATACTGGGAACATTGGACGATGAATTTTTGTATACAGTAGCAGAGCATATTGCCCGTGAGGATGTTCGCTCAGCACTTATGCTCTATAGCGAAAGTATGGCAAAAGGAAAGAACCCCTCCGCTTTTGCAGAAGGCTATCTTAAAACTCTGCGAGACATTCTTTTTTATAAGCTTGCACCGGAAATAAGCGATATGACCTCTGTTAAGAAGAAAATGGCAGACAAGGTGTGCGAGCTTTATACCAAGGAAAAAATTGTCCGTGCAGTGGAGGTTGTCAACGATTCCTTAAAGGATATAAAGCAGTCAATGAATGCTTCTGTTATCGTTGAGGCTATGATAATAAGATTGAGCTGTCCCACTTATGACAAAGATTTTGATTCTCTCGCAGATAGAATTTCTGCCCTTGAGCGTAAACTTGGTGAGATGAGTACAGGAACTTTTGTTTCGCCTGCATCTGCACCTGTCCGTGAAGAATATATTCCCGAACCCACCATGGAACAGTATGAACCTCATGACGAGGTTAAGCACGTGGAGCCTATCTCTGCTGAAACACCTAAGGCAGAGGGGGATATAGTATCTTCGTGGAACAGTCTTATTCTGGAATTGGAAAGCAGCGGAAAGCTTATGACGTTTGTATCTCTATATGGTGTTAAACCAAGATATGACGGCAATGTTCTGACTTTGATATTTGAAACCAGAGATGCGGCAAGCCGTTTTGCAAACTCTCAGGGGGTTTCGGATGTAAGGGAGGCCGCAAACAGACTTTTTGGTATTAATCCCGAAGTAAAATGCATTGCAGATGTTCCTGCGGAGGAAAAATCATCCGGTAACGAAGATATTTTCAAAAAATTTGCAAAAATGAGCGAAAACAGTCCCGAAAAGTTTAAAATTGATTAATAGAAAAATTGACAAAGAAACACAGGTGTGATATAATATAATGCAATTCTTTTTTAATGTGGTTTTGGAGGTAAACAAATGGCAAAAATATGTATAATCGGATTCGGATGCATTGGCTCCGGAACCTACGAAGTATTAAAACAAAATTCCGATATTATTTCAAAAAGAGCCGGACAACCCATTGAGGTTAAGTATATTATCGATATCAGGGACTTTTCACAGCACGAAGTAGCACCTCTTGTTACCAAGGACTTTGCAAAGGTTTTATCTGATGAGGAGGTCACCGTGGTTGTTGAAACTATGGGCGGCGTTACATATGCTTACGATTACACCAAAGCTGCTCTGGAAAGCGGAAAATCCGTAGTTACCTCCAACAAGGAACTTGTAGCGGCTAAAGGTGATGAGCTTGCACTCATTGCAAAACAAAAGGGTGTCAAATATCTTTACGAAGCATCCGTGGGCGGAGGTATTCCTATTATCCGAACCATTATTTCCAGCCTTGGTGCTAACAATATCGAGGAAATTACCGGAATATTAAACGGTACAACCAACTATATCCTTACAAAGATGATTACTGAGGGAACAGAATTTGACAAGGCTCTCTCCGATGCACAGAAGCTCGGATATGCAGAGCAGAATCCCACAGCAGATATTGAGGGCTTTGACACCGGCAAAAAGATATCAATACTTTCTTCAATTGCTCTTGGCACAAAGGTTAATTTTGCCGATGTACATACAGAGGGTATCACAGGAGTTTCTCTGGAGGATATCGAGTACGCAGAGGCTCTTGACAGTACAATCAAACTGATTGGTAATTTCAAAAAGACAGAAAACGGCAGCGAAGTAATCGTTGCACCTATGCTTATAGAAAAATCCAGCCCCCTCTACGGTGTTGATGATGTATTCAATGCTGTACTTGTAAAGGCCGATATGCTTGGCGATTCTCTTTATTACGGCAAGGGAGCAGGTATGCTTGCAACTGCAAGTGCAGTGGTAAGCGATGTTATGGATGCAGTCTGCAATGCTGATTCCGATTACACACCTGCCTGGGTTGGCACAGATGATATGATAATTATGCCTTACGAGGACATTAAGTCAGCGTTTATGGTAAGAATCAAAAATACAGAAGGTGCCATAAAGCGTGCCCTCGATGCATTTGATAATGCAAAGGTAATTGAAATTAAAGACGGAGAATTTGCCGTTGTCACAGGAGAAATTACAGTAGCACAGCTTAATTCCGCTTTAGCAGGATTGGATGTTATATCAAAATACGCACTTGCGTAATTGGTTTTAGTTATTCAGGAGGTCGAAATGGTTAGGGTAAGAGTTCCCGCTTCCAGTGCGAATATCGGACCGGGCTTTGATTGTCTGGGTGTTGCACTTAATATGTATAACACTGCAGAGTTTTCCCTCACGGATAACGGTCTCAATATAGAAATTATGGATGATGCTTATTTCATACCAAGAACCGAAGATAACTATGTTTACCGCGGTTTCAAAAGGGTGTATGAAGAGATAGGCGAGTCCTTTGACGGTGTGAATATAAAAATATGGAGCGGTATTCCCGTAACCCGTGGACTTGGCAGCAGTTCTGCAAGTATTGTTCTTGGCATTATGGGTGCCAATAAGCTTACCGGATGTAAGCTTGGCAAGGCGGATATAGTACGGCTTGCATATGAGATAGAGGGCCATGCAGATAATGCGGCTCCGTCTGTTGCAGGCGGTTTTACAGTTGCCTGTACGGATCGCAATGAGCTGGTTTATTCCAAGACAGAGGTTTCCGATAAGCTGCATTTTGCGGCAATGATTCCCGATTTTTATCTGCAGACCAAGAAATCCCGTGCTGTTCTTCCGAATCTTGTTCCGCTGAGAAATGCCGCCTATAATATGGCACATTCATCTTTGGTTACATCAGCTTTTTTCAGCGGCAATTATGAGCTTCTGTCGGCAGCAGTAAAGGACAGACTTCATCAGCGTTATCGCTACACAAGAATTAAAAGCGGCGACTTTGTGGCACGCTCTATGAAAAGAAACGGTGCACTTTGCAGCTACTTAAGCGGTGCCGGACCAACCATAATGGGAATAGTTTACGGCGATTATGCACAATTTCAGGAAAAGATGAATAATCTTATAGCAACGAACCTCAAAGGCTGGCATCTTGAGATGCTTAGTGTAGATAATGAGGGTGCAATATATATAGATGATTAGGTCATTACGTGACCTGCAACATAAAAGGAGGAAATAACAGTGAGCTTAATAGTTCAGAAGTTCGGCGGTTCCTCTGTAAGGGATGCCGAAAGAGTAATGAATGTGGCAAGACGAATTGTAGATACTTACAAAGCCGGAAATTCCGTAGTTGTAGTTGTGTCTGCTCAGGGCGATACCACAGATGACCTTATTGAAAAGGCAAAGGAAATCAATCCCAAGGCAACCAAGCGAGAGATGGATATGCTTCTTTCAACCGGTGAGCAGATTTCCATAGCACTTCTTGCTATGGCTATACAGACTCTCGGTGTTAATGCAGTTTCCCTTACCGGTTGGCAGATTGGTATGAAGACAGATTCTCAGTACAGTATGGCGAGAATTAAGAGTGTAGATAGCGAAAGACTTACAAAAGAGCTGGACGACGGAAAGATAGTAATTGTTGCCGGATTCCAGGGTATCAATAAATATGACGATATAACCACCTTGGGAAGAGGCGGTTCCGATACAACAGCAGTGGCAATAGCTGCGGCTCTTCATGCGGATTTGTGTGAAATATATACCGATGTTGACGGTGTATATACAACAGATCCCAGAATTGTACCCGAAGCAAAGAAATTGGAGGAAGTATCCTTTGACGAAATGCTGGAGCTTGCCAGCCTCGGTGCAAATGTGCTTCACAACCGCTCGGTAGAAATGGCAAAAAAATATAATGTAAATATGTGTGTTCGTTCAAGTCTTAATAAAAACGAAGGAACATTTGTTAAGGAGGAAAGCAAAGTGGAAAAGACTCTTGTAAGAGGTGTTGCACGCGATAACGATGTTGCAAGGATAGCAATTTGTAATTTAAAGGATGAACCGGGTATAGCTTTCAAGATATTCTCACATCTTGCAAAGAACGGTATCAATGTTGATATTATTCTCCAGTCAATCGGCAGAGAAGGCTACAAGGATATAAGCTTTACCGTAACAGAGGATAATGCACAGAGAGTAGAAGAAATCCTTATGGCAGAAAAGTCCTATCTCGGCTTTGAGGAAATAAAGACTTCCACACAGTTCTCAAAGGTTTCCATAGTGGGAAGCGGTATGGTGAACAATCCGGGAGTTGCAAGCAAGATGTTTGAAGCACTCTATGACGCTAATATCAACATTCATATGATTTCAACTTCCGAAATCAAGGTTTCTGTTCTTGTTAATAAGAACAATGCAGATGCAGCAGTAAAAGCCATCCACGCAAAATTCAACCTTGGTTAATCCCATTATAAAATAATTTACACCGGGGAACACCGTCCGAATTCCTTAATGGAGTTTTGTGATAGTGTTCTCTGTTTGCAGGTGAATAAAAATGAAAAATGAAACAAATAACACAAATATTATAGAAGGAAGAAATCCTGTTATTGAGGCAATCCGTTCGGGAAGAAGCATAGATAAACTGCTTATCCAAACCGGTGAAAAAAACGGTTCAATCCGCAAGGTAATTGCCCTTGCCAAGGAAAAGAAAATCGTTATAACCGAAGCTGACAAGGCAAAGCTGGACAAGATTTCTGTTACCGGTTCCCATCAGGGAGTTATAGCATATGCTTCGGCAAAGGAGTATTCTTCTATTGAGGAAATTCTCGCTTATGCCGGCTCTTTGAATGAAGCACCCTTTGTTGTAATCTGTGATGAACTCAGCGATCCTCACAATCTTGGCTCCATTATAAGAACCGCTAACGTTATGGGTGCTCACGGCGTCATTATACCAAAGCGTAATTCAGTCGGTCTTACCCCTGTTGTAGATAAGACCTCTGCCGGTGCACTGGAATTTACAAGAGTTGCCCGTGTTACAAATCTTGTATCGGCAATAGAGACACTCAAAAAGGAAAACATCTGGATAGTTGCCGCTGATATGGATGGAACAAACAGCATATATGAACACGATTTTTCCGGAGCAATAGGTATTGTTGTCGGTTCTGAAGGCAAGGGAATTTCACGTCTTGTCAAAGAAAAATGCGATTTTGTTGTCAATATCCCAATGAAAGGACAGATAAATTCTTTGAACGCATCGGTTGCAGCCTCTTTAATGATATATGAGACGGCAAGATACCGTGCAAAAAACGGAGGAAATAATAAATGAAAAAATCAAGATTTACTGTAACGGGAATGTCGTGTGCCGCTTGCTCGGCAAGCGTTGAGAGGTCGGTTTCTGCCCTTGACGGAGTTCAGACTGCTTCTGTAAATCTTGCATCAGGAAAGCTTACCGTTACATATGATGAGGATAAGCTCTGTGTCAAGGATATAGAATTTGCCGTTACAAAAATAGGCTTTGGGGTAAATTACGACAATTTCAGAACAAATATGGAGAATAAAACCAAGCAAACAAATGCTATGAAAAAAAAGCTCATAATGTCTGCTGTGTTTGTTATCCCTCTTTTCTATATATCTATGGGGCATATGCTGGGACTTCCGGTTCCTGCTGTTATAAATCCGGAGTATCATCCTCTTAATTTTGCTATTGCACAGATCATTCTTGCAGTTGGTTGTATGATAGCCGGATATAAATTCTATATTAACGGTATTAAGAGCCTTGTGACAGGGAAACCGAATATGGATACACTTGTGTGTGTAGGCACAGGTGCGGCGTTTATATATGGAATAATACTCACGTTTGATATGCATATGTCGGGTTCGAATCACAGCCATAATCTCTATTTTGAATCCGTCGGTGTTATTATTACACTCATAATGCTTGGTAAGTTTTTGGAAAACAAATCTAAGTTACGCACGAATGATGCAATAGTAAAGCTCATGGAGCTCACTCCGAAAACAGCTACTGTAATACACAATGGCGAAAAAAAGGAAGTAAATGTTGATTCCATTAAACCCGGTGATATAGTAGCAATTATGCCGGGTGCAAGAATACCTATTGACGGAGTCGTTGTAAAGGGTAATACCAATGTGGATGAATCTATGCTAACCGGCGAGGGGATTCCCGTTGAAAAAGAACCGGGAAGCAAAATTTTTGCCGGATGCATAAACAAATACGGATATATTGAGGTTCAGTGCACTGTATCTATGGATAACACCGTAATTTCGCAGATAGTAGATATGGTTGAGGATGCTTCCGGATCGAAACCTCAAATTGCACATATGGCAGACAAGATATGCGGTATATTTGTACCTGTAGTAATTTCAATTGCCGTTCTCACTGCAATTATCTGGATTATTGTTGGCAAGGATATTGGCTTTGCTATGGATAGATTTATAAGTGTTATGGTAGTTGCCTGCCCGTGTGCTCTTGGTCTTGCTACACCTACGGCAGTTATTGTGTCTGTAGGAAGAGCCGCAAGTGAGGGAATACTCATAAAAGATGCTCAGGCAATTGAGCTTTTGAATGGTGTTGATACCTTTGTTTTTGATAAAACCGGAACACTTACAGCAGGGGAGCCAAAGGTTACAGATTTTCGATGCGAACCGGACTTTGATAGTTATGAAGTGTTGTCATATGCTATGTCTGCAGAGGCGGTGTCCGAGCATCCATTAAGTGATGCCGTGTATGAATATGCACTTTCTCATAATGCAGAAGAAAAGGAAATTGAATCATTTAATGCCGTAATGGGCGGAATTCGTGCTGAAATAAACGGAAAAAATATACTTTTGGGAAATATTCGTCTTATGAAGGAAAACAACATAAGCGGCGAATATGAGTCTGTGGCAAATGAATATGTAAATAACGGCAAAACAGCTATGATAATAAGCATTGACGGCGTATTTGCCGGAGCATTTGCTGCAGGCGATACCCTCAAGGAAGAAGCTCACAAGACAGTAACTGAGCTTAACAGGACATCAGACACGGTTCTTCTTACCGGAGATAATGCCCTTGTTGCAAACGCTATGGCAAAAAAACTTGGAATAAAAACCTGTATCTCTGAGGTTTTGCCAAATGAAAAGGCTGACAAAATTAACGAGCTCAGACAAAAAGGTAAGAGGGTTGCAATGGTAGGGGATGGCATCAATGACAGTGTGGCCCTCACCGTCGCCGATGTAGGAATAGCTGTAGGTTCAGGTACGCAGATAGCACTTGAATCTGCCGATATAGTAATTATGAAGGATGACTTATATGATATTATCGAAGCAAAGGAAATCAGCCGTGCAACTATGAGGAATATAAAGCAGAACCTATTCTATGCATTTGCATATAATACACTTCTGATTCCTGTGGCGGCAGGTGTATTTTCCTTTGCAGGAATATATTTCAATCCTATGCTTGCAGCTACTGCAATGGCACTTAGTTCTGTTTCCGTAGTTCTTAATGCACTACGTCTAAAAAAGAAAAAATAAGGAGAATATTGATATGAAAAAAGCAATTGTAACAGTTATTGGTAAAGATACTGTAGGTATCATTCACGGAGTAACCGGAGTTCTTTCGGAAAACAATGTAAATGTTCTTGATATTTCTCAGACAATTCTTGACGGTATGTTCACTATGATGATGATAGTAGATATAGCTGCCTCTTCATCCGATATATCAGGGCTTTCAAAGCTTTTGGGAGATGTTGGCAAAGAAATCGGTGTAGAAATCAAAATACAGCTTGTTGATATTTTTGAAGCTATGCACAGAATATAACATCAGGAGGATAGTGCTATGATAAATAAAGGGGAAGCATACGAAACTCTTCATATGATAGAGAATGAGCATCTGGATGTACGCACTATAACAATGGGTATATCTTTGTTAGATTGCATAGATTCCTCATCGGATGAAGCCTGCCGCAAAATATATGACAAGATAACAAAGAAAGCAGAAAATCTTGTTAAGACCGGAGAGGATATAGAAGGAGAATTTGGAATACCGATTATCAATAAGCGTATTTCTGTTACACCGATTTCCTTAATCGCCGGTGCAAGTGAAGCTAAGAGTTACCTCAAGTATGCCAAAACACTTGACAAAGCGGCAAAGGCTGTTGGGGTTAATTTCTTGGGAGGATTTTCTGCCCTCGTTCAAAAAGGTTTTTCAAAAGGTGATGAAATACTCATAAATTCAATTCCTGAGGCATTGTCAGAGACAGATATAGTTTGTTCCTCTGTTAATGTAGGAAGCACCCGTGCCGGCATAAATATGGATGCAGTCCGACTTATGGGTAAAGTCATAAAGGAGACTGCGGAGCTGACAATGGATTCTGATGGTTTTGGATGTGCAAAGCTCGTTGTTTTTGCCAATGCAGTTGAGGATAACCCGTTTATGGCAGGTGCCTTTCACGGAGTAGGAGAGGCAGATTGTGTTATAAATGTTGGGGTAAGCGGTCCCGGTGTTGTTAAATGTGCTTTGGAAAAAGTGAAGGGTGAGGACTTTGGAGTAGTTGCCGAAACTATCAAAAAAACCGCTTTTAAAGTAACCCGAATGGGACAGCTTGTTGCAAGGGAAGCTTCATCAAGACTTAATGTTCCGTTTGGCATAGTGGACCTGTCTCTTGCACCAACTCCTGCAGTAGGTGACAGTGTTGCATATATATTAGAAGAAATGGGACTTGAAAAGTGCGGAACACACGGAACAACAGCAGCATTGGCACTTCTAAACGATGCAGTAAAGAAAGGCGGAGTTTTTGCTTCATCTTCTGTTGGAGGTCTCAGCGGTGCATTTATTCCCGTAAGTGAGGATGCCGGAATGATATCTGCAGCAATGGAGGGTGCACTTACCTTGGAAAAGCTTGAAGCAATGACTTGTGTTTGCTCTGTGGGACTGGATATGATTGTAATCCCCGGAGAAACAAGTGCATCTACTATATCCGCTATTATTGCTGACGAAGCGGCAATAGGTATGATTAATAACAAAACAACGGCTGTTCGTGTAATTCCTGCACCGGGCAAAAAAGTCGGTGATGTAGTTGAGTTCGGAGGACTTCTGGGCACAGGACCTGTAATGAGTGTAAATCCCTTCTCCAGCGAGGAATTTATCGCCAGAGGAGGAAGAATTCCCGCACCAATGCATAGCTTGAGGAATTAAGATGATAAAAATTAAAGAAATAGTGATAGTAGAAGGTAATTACGACAAATCAAAGCTTTTGACTCTTATAGATGCTACAATTATTGTTACAGACGGCTTTATGATATTTAATGACAAAAAGAAGTGTACTATGCTTCGTGAACTTGCATTAAAAAGCGGTGCTATAATATTTACGGACAGTGATTCAGCAGGCTTTCAGATACGCAATTACCTGAAAAATGTTCTTCGGGGTTGCAAAGTCCGTCATGCTTATATTCCCGATATAATAGGTAAAGAAAAAAGGAAGAATCATCACTCAAAAGAGGGATTTCTCGGTGTAGAAGGTGTAGATGATGCTGTTATTCTAACGGCACTAAAAGAGGCAGGATATGACGAAACCACCGGCGAAAACTCCCGGAAAATAACAAAAACCGACTTCTTTTGCGACGGACTAACAGGAAGCGGCGAAAGTGTACAAAGGAGAGAAAAACTAAAAAAAGAACTTAATCTCCCAAAGCATTTGTCAGCAAATATGCTTATGGAAGTACTTAACCGATTGTATACTTATGAGGAATATAAGGATATAATCAAAAGAATTTTTTGACGAGTTTCTACTATTATATATAACACTTTAAAATATTAATGTTTTGATTATTGTAAATCAGGCAGATGCCATAGAGCGGCATCTGCCTGATTTTGTTTTTATATTTACATAAAATTTTATAAATAATGCTTAAAACAATTCTTTTTTTCAATAAAATCAAGGGTTTTCTAAGCAAAAAAGCCCTAAAATGAGTTTACATAATGTTTTCTATGTAAATCTACAACACGTATTTAATGATTAAAATAGTGTCGAACAAGACACATCATCTAATTGTTAACTAGTTATTACAAATGTGGCAACTGAAAATAACTATATATTGTGTTGTATGCTCTGACAACCACAATATCTCGTTTTTGAATAAGAGCAAAATTTGTTTATTATGCACAAAAAATATGCGTTTTGTAATATTTTCGTAAATTTGAGTTAATTATTATAGTGACTTGTTTTTTCCAGTGTTTGTCGCTTTTTTCATTAATTTGCGTTTGTAAAAAGGTTGAATATTCAATCCGTCAAAAAAAAACAGTTTTTTTGTTTATTGTGCACAATGCTTTTTTTCTTGAAATTTGACAAAACCTTTTTTTTAACCTAAAATGAACGACGAACGCAAAAAGTCTATTAAGGAGGTATTTATGTTTTCAGATTTTTTCGAAAAGATAAAGCATAGCAATATTTGCTTGTCTGAACATAAGAAACACCAAGATAGAAATATTTATGATGTGTTAAACAGTGTATTTGTTTTTAAGAAAGGCTTTGCTGCAATATGTGCTTTTATGTTCACATTTGCTGTTACGGGCTCTCACGCTGCACCTCAGTACTTTGATGTTGAGATTGTGGATGGTGAAAACTCTTACGAATTTGTTTCCACCAGTGCAACTGTAGAGGATTTATTAGCTGCAGGAGGCGTAAGTCTTTCAGAAAATGACGAGGTTAGTCCCTCTTTGGATAGTTACATCACATCATCACAGACAGTACGTGTTCAAAGATTAAAAAATGTTACTGTAAATATTTCGGGTAGGGAAGAACATTACCTTACAAGTGCAGAAACAGTTGGTGAGTTTCTCAGACAACAGAATATTGACATTAACTATCACGACATTATCAGTATTCCTACTGATTCCGAGTTGGAAGCAGACTCTTATATCGAGATAACAAGAGTTGTAAGAAGAATTGTCAAGGCGGAAACACAGATTCCCTTTGAGACAAAAACTGTCAGAGATTCTTCCATGGATATTTCGGAAAGTAAGATTGTAACCAAAGGTGAAAACGGCATTAAGTGTGAAACCTTCGAGGTTGTTTTGGAAAACGGTGTAGAGGTAAGCCGTGAGCTTATAGCTGACGAGATTACTAAGGAGCCTGTTGCTCAGGTAAAGGCCGTTGGTACACATACTGATGCAAAGCGGAATATAGAAAAAGCACAGGATTTCAGTTATTCCAAAGTAATTACCTGTAATGCAACCGCTTATGACCTATCCTTCCAGAGCTGCGGTAAAAGACCGGGCGATCCCGGATATGGAATCACCGCATCCGGTACGCACGCTAAATACGGAACGGTTGCAGTCGATCCGAGAGTTATTCCTCTTGGTACAAGAATGTATATTGAGTCTGCAGACGGAAGCTTTGTATATGGTTACTGTGTAGCAGAGGATACAGGTGGTGCAATTAAAGGAAATAAGGTTGACTTATTCTTTAACTCCTATTCCGAATGTATGCAGTTTGGAAGAAGAAGTGTGAATGTTTACATTTTAGATTAATAATTTTATGAGAAATTCGTTTTAAGCCTGTGGGCATAGAACGAATTTCTTTTTTTGTTGAAATTTATTGTGCTGTTGCCTGCCAGTATGTAACAACACAGAATAAAAAGTATAATGAATATCATAAAACGATTATTAACGGCAAAAAGAATAATATTATCACGGCTCCCAAAAAGTGCATATGTAACCAATGCAGAAAAAACACCTGAGGAGGCTTTTGTAATATAATATTTTTTTAGCGAAAGATTTGTATCGGATATAAGGCTTTTAACTTGCATATGAACAGAGAAACCTGACCATGCCAGAGTAAATGATGCCAGTGCCAGCTTGTGTGCTTTGGAAAAATTAAGAGAAGCAAGGTGATAAATGCCGTTTGTAATTTCTGCAAGGCAATATATCACAGAAGATACTTCTTCCGGCATAAAAGCGGAAATGGGAGAAAGAAGATGAGTAACGACAGAAAAAAACATTACAAAACCGCAAATGTTGAGCGTGCCGATGATACTGTCACATACACATGAAGAAAAATCTTTTTTTCTCTCCGCATATAAACTGTTTACAAAGGCTTTATGTGTAGTAAAATTCTTTAGTACAACAGCGGAACACAACGAAGAAAACAGTTGAACCAAATATAGGAATATACCGATTTTAAATGATTTAAACAAACCTATCCCTACGACACCGATAACAAACATCGGTCCGGGATTGTTTGAAAAAGCTACAAGAGATTCGGCTTCGCTTTGAGATATGGTCCGGCTGCGGTAAAGCTCTGCGGTACATTTTGCTCCTATCGGGAACCCACACAAAAATCCGCATATTATAGGTGTTATACATTGGGAATTTATACCGAACAATTTTTTAGTGAGCGGTTCAAGATAGCGAAAGGTATCTTTCGTTGTTACTGCAACCAATGCACCGGACAGCACCATAAACGGAAAGATAGACGGAATAACCGTAGAAAAGCAGAGGCTCAGACTGCTTTTAACAGTGCTTATAATATCGCTGCTGTTTCTCATAACCAAAAACATTATAAGTATCACACAATAGGGAAAAATTTTAAATTTGTTTTTCACGGCTTAATAACCTCCACATATATCTGGAATTATCTTCATAAAGTATTTTATGACGGAGGTTTTTTCATATGTCAATGATAAATAAAATTAAAGAAATAACTAATAATATTGAAAGTCTGGCAAAAGAAAAGCCCACAGTGCATATAATATCAAACACGAAAATCCTAATAGAAAACTATCGAAGCATAAAAATTTTTGACATTAACAGTTTGGTTCTGGAGGCGGACGAAATATACATTTGTATAAAAGGAGAAAATATCGAAGTGGAATATTTTTCGCCATCAAGAATTATTGCCGGTGGAAATATCCGTGAAGTAGCTTACAAATCATCTTTGATATCGGAGGAATTATGAGAGAGATTTCTAATACGGTTACCGTGCGGATAAGAGGAAAAAATTTTGAGAGATTTGTAAATGAATGCGGCAAGGAAGGAATAACGCTTACAGCCATAAGCTACAATGCCGACGGGCCGCATTGTGCAATGAAATTTTCAGATTTTCGAAAAATAAGACCTGTTGCAAAAAGAAGCGGTGTAAGTTTAAAAATAGTTAAAAAGGACGGAATGGGTTTCTTTTTACGGCTTCACAGGAGAAGATACGGCTTTTTTGCAGGGGCGATTCTTACACTGGCTATTATGATATATCTTACTTCCTGTATATGGGTAATTGATATTGTGGGTAATGATACAACAAAATCCGAAGAAATAAGAAGTGTTCTCAAAGAAAGCGGAATATACATAGGTGCACTTCGTTTCGGCCATGACCTTTCGGATATAAAAAACGAGGCACTTATAAAACTTGATACTCTTTCGTGGCTCTGGGTAAGTCTTGACGGTACAAGAGCATATGTCGAAGTTCGTGAAAAGGGCGATGCACTAACCATAGTTGACAAATCAAAGCCATATAACCTTGTTGCATCCTGGCCGGGTGTAATATATGATATGCAGGTGAGAAGCGGAAGAAAAACCGTTGTTCGGGGTGATACTGTTCAAAAAGGCGATTTGCTTGTCAGCGGAATAACTCAGACCGCATATGGCGGAAACAGGTATATTACGTCAAGGGGAACTGTAACGGCAAGAACATGGAGAAGTATGGAAGGAGAGTATCATCATACACAGACAAACAAAATAAGAACCGGAAATTTGCACAGAAGATTCAAGGTGAATTTTTTTGGAAAAACATTTAAGCTTTATTTAAAAGAAAAATGCAAATTTGATAATTTTCAATCAGAAAAGAAAACAGAGAACATAAAAATATTTAAAAATATTTATTTGCCAATAACCTTTACAACGGAAGTTTTTTATGAGATAATACTAGAGGATGAGACTATTTCCGACAGCAGAGTAATATCTGAAGCTGTGGAAAGTCTTACGGAGAAAATAAAAGCACAACGGGCAGATGGTGCAGTTACACTCAAAAGAACATACAGCTATGAAAAACTGCCGGGTGGGAATTTAAGTATCTCGGTAACTATCGAGAGTCTGGAAAATATTGCTCACCCCGTTGAAATAGAAGTGACAGATGCGGAGGACAGTACCTTTGGAGAAAATAATTGAATTTGACAGTATTGAAAAGATAATATCTCTTTTTGGTGAATACGACAAGAATATTAATGCGTTATCAAATGAATTTGGTGTAAGCATCATCAGCAGAGGAGAGTCAGTAAGAATATCAGGCTCTGAGGACAGTGTTTCTATGGCTGCGGAGGCAGTACACAACCTTATGATGCTTATAGATAGCGGCGAAGTGTTAAATGACCAGAATGTAGCTTATGCAATACAGAGTGTTAGAGATGGGATAGATCCTGCCCAATTGTACGGAAGCGATTGCGTGTGTATAACTGCAAAAGGAAAACCGGTAAAGAGTAAAACCCTTGGACAGAAATCCTATGTAGAAGCAATCCGCAAAAACACGATAACTTTTGGCATTGGCCCTGCCGGAACCGGCAAAACATATCTTGCGGTTGCAATGGCTGTAAAGGCATTCAAAAACAAAGAGGTTACAAGAATAATTCTTACCCGTCCCGCAGTGGAAGCAGGGGAAAAGCTTGGTTTTCTTCCCGGCGATTTGCAAAATAAAGTGGACCCTTACTTAAGGCCTCTGTACGATGCACTTTACGAAATGTTAGGTATGGAGAACTTTGCAAGACTGTCCGAAAAGGGTGCAATAGAAGTAGCACCTCTTGCCTATATGAGAGGCAGAACTCTTGATGACAGCTTTATAATACTTGATGAGGCACAAAATACCACTCCCGAACAGATGAAGATGTTCCTTACGAGAATAGGTTTCAATTCCAAAGCAATTGTAACGGGCGACATTACTCAGGTGGATTTGCCCGACGGCAAAAAGAGCGGTCTTAAGGATGTAATAGGGGTTCTTCGTGATATAGACGACATTGCATTTTGCTATTTTACCGAAAGGGATGTTGTGAGACACAGGCTTGTGCAGAAGATAATAAAAGCATACGAAAAGAGGGATTCCTCATACAAAAGAAAAACGGAGGGTAAATAAATGCAGGTAGTTACAGATATAGTAAATGAACAGGACAAAATGGAAATAGCGGAAAGTACAGAGGAGCTTATCAGCAATGTTATATTGCGAACTCTGGATATGGAGGATTTTTCCGAAGATTGCTATGTTGCAGTGACACTTACCGATAACGAAAATATCAGAGTACTTAATAATGAGCAAAGAGGAATCGACAAGGAAACGGATGTACTAAGCTTCCCCGTGCTAGAGTACGAAGACGGAGAGATGATAGCCGGAGTAGGCGACTACTATGACGATAAACTGATACTTGGCGATATTGTCATTTCTGTGGAAAAGGCAATCGAACAGAGCAAAGAGTTTGGTCACTCTCCCGAGAGGGAAATAGGATACCTTGTATGCCACAGCGTTCTTCATCTTCTCGGTTATGATCACGAAACAGACGAAGACAGAGAGGTAATGCGTCGTAAGGAGGAAGAAACTCTTGAAACACTTTCCCTCACAAGGTAAATCTTTCTGGGGATTCAGATATGCTCTGGAGGGATTGTACTGCACAATAAGAGAAGAAAGCCATATGAGATTTCACATCTGTGCCGCAATTGGAACAACAATGTTTACAGAGTACTATGATTTCTCAAAATACGACTATGGACTTTTGTTTATTGCTATTGCGTTTGTTTTGATAACAGAACTTGCGAATACTTCTGTTGAGCATATGGTAGACCTTTGCACTGATGAATACAAAACAGATGCAAAAAAAGCCAAAGATACCGCGGCAGCATTTGTGCTTGTAGCTGCAATGTTTTCATTGGCAGTTGCATACATTTTGTTTTTTGATACAAAAATACTTTTTCCGTCACTTTTGAATATTTTCACAAGACCAAAGTACATAATATTTTTTGTGCTCACGGTTTTGTTTGTAATTAAGGGAGGCAAAAATGAACGATAACTTCAAATCCGGTTATGTTGCCATAGTAGGCAGACCAAATGTGGGAAAATCTACAATTTTGAATAAGCTTGTTGGGCAGAAGATTGCAATTATGTCTCCCAAGCCTCAGACAACAAGAAGTAAAATTCTGGGGATTCTGCACGATGATAATTTTCAGGCAGTGTTTCTCGATACTCCGGGATTTCACAAACCACGTACTGTTCTTGGCGAAAATATGATAAAGGCAGTAAACGACGCCATAGATGGTGTTGATATGGTTATGCTGGTGGTTGAGCCTACGGACAAGGTGTACGACCTTGAAAAGGAAATCATTGCAAAAATCGGAAAACTTCCTGCAATACTTGTAATAAACAAAACCGATACCGTAAAAAAGGACGAGCTTCTCACGGTGATAAATGAGTACAGCAAGCTCTATGATTTTGCAGATATTGTTCCCGTTAGTGGCAGAACAGGGGAGAACCTTGAGGAACTCAGAAGTGTTATTTCCGATCACCTTCCTCTCGGACCAATGTATTATCCCGAGGATATGGTAACAGACCAAATGGAAAAGGAAATCGTTGCAGAACTGATACGGGAAAAAATATTAAAAACCCTGCGGGACGAAATACCGCACGGTACAGCTGTTGAGATAGTCAAAATGAAATATCATCAAACAGAAAACGGTGACAGGTTTGATATAAGTGCCAATATTTTTTGCGAAAAAAATTCTCATAAAGGTATAATCATTGGAAAAGGCGGCAAAACTCTCAAGGAGATAGGAACATTATCCAGAATAGATTGTGAAAAAATGCTTGATGCAAAAGTTTTTCTTGAACTGTGGGTAAAGGTAAAGGAAGACTGGAGAAATTCAAACAGCATTATGAGAGAATTGGGAATACTGGAAAAGGACGAATAACTTTCCATACATATATGACGCCGTATGTACAAAACTATATCTATAAAGTTTGTAAAGTACGGAGGAACCTATATGTATAACTCACCCTGGTGGAATATGTTTGCCGATTACGGCACAGTGGAATTATATCTGCTCTACAGAATGATGCACGAACGGGAGATAAAAAATGCAAGAGATAAAAACACAAGGTCTGGTGTTGACCTCGGTAAATTTAAATGATAATGACAAGCTCTTTACCTTGCAGACTCGGGAAGCCGGCAAGGTTACGGCGATTTCAAAAGGAATTCGTTCTCACAAGCACAAGGATTTTGCGGCACTTCAGAATTTTTGCTACAGCGAGCTTGTCCTTTCTTCAAGGGGAGGACTTTACTATGTAAGCTCGGCATCGGTAATAAATAACTTTTACGGCCTTAGAAATTCAGTGGAACAGATGTCTTTTGCGGCATATTTTGCCGATGTGGTAAAGTCCTTTCCGGAAGAGCTTCTTCTTGATGATGATTACTTCAGCTTTGTGCTCAATACCCTCTATCTTACCTCAAAAGCACAGGAAAAGTGCAAAAACGGTGACGTTACAGGGTATCTCACAAGGCTAAAAACAATATTTGAGGTGAAAACCGTGTGCTTTGCAGGTTTTGAACCTTCAGCTAACGAGTGTCATATTTGCGGTGCAAAAAAAGACCTGGAATATTTTGATACTGCTTCCGGTTGTACTGTGTGCAAAAACTGCCACGACAGGGCTGATGGAGATTTTGTAAAGGTAACGGATAAATTACTCAGACTTATGGATTTTATAATCCGTGCAGACTATAAAGCTGTTTTTGCATATGGCGGAGCAGATGCCGATGTAGCTCTGATGGCAGAAATAGCCGAAAAATATATGATAAATGAGTTGGAAATTTTCCCGGGATCGCTTACATATCTAAAAAACATCATATTCGGGGGTAAATAATGTTTATTTATTGTGCGTTGTGACAAAAAACATAGTGCATAATTCACAAAAATGCAACAAAATATCCAAACTAACAAAAAACACTGGCATTTTTTTGAAATTTGTTATAAAATAGTCGGTGTGAATAAATTGAAAAATTTATATGGAGGTATAAGAAATGGCTAATAAGTTTGTTTACCTTTTCTCAGAAGGCGATGCCACAATGAGAAACACCTTGGGTGGTAAGGGTGCTAACCTTGCAGAAATGACTAAACTCGGTCTTCCTGTTCCCCAGGGCTTTACCGTTACAACTGAAGCTTGTACTCAGTACTATGAGGACGGTCGTAAGATTAATGACGAAATTCAGGCACAGATTATGGAGTACATCGTAAAGATGGAAGGTATCACCGGCAAGAAGTTCGGTGACAAGGAGAATCCTCTCCTCGTTTCCGTACGAAGCGGTGCCCGTGCATCTATGCCCGGTATGATGGATACTATCCTTAACCTCGGTCTTAACGAAGAAGTTGTTGAGACTATGAGTACAAAGTCCGGTAACCCCAGATGGGCTTGGGACTGCTACAGAAGATTCATCCAGATGTATTCCGATGTTGTTATGGAAGTTGGTAAGAAGTACTTCGAACAGCTCATTGACGAAATGAAGGAAGCAAAGGGTGTAACTCAGGATATCGAACTTACTGCAGAAGACCTTAAGGTTCTTGCAGGTCAGTTCAAGCAGGAATATAAGAACAAAATCGGTAAGGACTTCCCCTCTGATCCCAAGGAACAGCTCATGGGTGCAGTAGAAGCCGTATTCCGTTCATGGGATAACCCCAGAGCTAATGTTTACCGTCGTGACAACGATATCCCTTATTCATGGGGTACTGCAGTTAACGTACAGATGATGGCATTTGGTAACATGGGTGACAACTGTGGTACAGGTGTTGCATTTACCCGTGACCCTGCAACAGGTGAACCCGGACTTATGGGTGAATTCCTTGTAAACGCACAGGGCGAAGACGTTGTTGCCGGTGTTCGTACTCCTATGCCGATTGCTGAAATGGCTGAAAAGTTCCCTGAAGCATTCGCTGAATTCAAAAAAGTTTGTGAAACTCTTGAAGATCACTACAGAGATATGCAGGATATGGAATTTACAGTTGAAGCTGGTAAACTCTATATGCTCCAGACAAGAAATGGTAAGAGAACTGCAAAAGCTGCTCTCAAAATCGCTTGTGACCTCAAGTCGGATCGTAGC
>JAZPXS010000139.1:0-6619 GCA_045543775.1 Clostridia bacterium | reverse complement strand
TATCACTAAGCTCAAGCTCCTTTATGCACACATCGCTGTACGGTACGTGTTTTACAAACATAAGACTTCTGATGTCTGAACCTATCATCGTCTTGTTTGCCTTAAGAACAACTTTTCCGTCGTACAAAGCTCCGACAACCTCTGAATAATAGCTGTCTTTCGACGAAACGATAGAGAATTTTTCGCTCCAGTTGCCCTCGGTTTCAGTATCATTTTCACCGGCATTCATCACCATATAAATATGATTTACACTGTCTTCTTCATTTGCCCAGAATACGAACATTCTTCCAAGGTTATCTACAAATGCATCGTATTGAGATACGTTTGCTGATGCAGCGGCAACAGCACCTTCCAGAACAACTTCGCTTTCCGGTATGGTATATTCATCACCGAAACGGTCTGTATGCGTATCTTCCGGAATGGTATACCTGAGTTCGTAATAATTTCCGTTTTCACTCTCTGTATATGTGTACATCTCTTCCTGAAGAATTTCACTGAGGTTGTGATATCTTATGGTACCCTCTTCATCACCTTCTCTCATCTGACCGAAGAAAAGATAAAGGGTTGAGCCTGAACTTACAAGTTCTGGCGAAGAATAGTACATTGATTCGTTGGAAATCTTGATTATGTCTGTTGTCTTATGTGTCGAAGTATCATGATACTGCATAAATATATCACGGTCAAAGGTTGTTTCAAGATTTTTATCCCAGTCAACCACCCAGGTGATAATAGAATATTTTCCGTTGTGTGATGCTGTGGCTATATCCATTACGGCAGGCGAAGTGTTGCTGTTTGCATTGAGATATACAAATCTCTGACCGTACCATTCTTCGCGGAATGCTTCTTTCTCATCATCTGTCATACCGCCGAGTTCTTCATCGTTGTATGCATCGCCCGTATTGCTCCATATACCGGTGTCAGCATCATAAATAAGATACATTATGGCAGAATCCGCAGTGTATGCATTCTGAATGGTTTCAGGAGTTATATCATCAAATTCCATTTTTGTGTAGTACAGAACCACCTGATTTCCATTCGGCATATAGGTGAGTTTAGGAAGAACATCACCAAGTCCGTCAGGTCTGGTCAGAGTAACAGCATCGTTTTCAGGAACGGGAACGTCACCGCTCACATCAAACACCCTGGTCTGAATATCAAGATTTTCCAGTGCATACTGGAGGTCGTGACTTTCGTCCATAACCTTGCCGACAGATGACCATGCAACCATCACTTTATTATCACCCATCTTCACCATTTCGGGAAATGCATCATATGTTCCGTCATCAAAAAGAGCTTCAGGTTCTGCCCATGATGTGCCGTTGTAATATGTCCACATAAGTCTGCCGTAGTTTTTGCCCGCTCTCTCTATCGCATCATCTATGAATACCGAGAAAATATTGCCGTTTGCAAGTTGTACATTTTTCATATACATTTGCCTTGGTACGCCTCTTAAAAGTTCCGTTTCGGTTGTTGCATTTTCCACACCTATTTCGCTCATAAGCGTGATTTCGCCGCCTGATTGCCACGAAGTTCTTTCACTGAGATAATCTCTTGAGACAGGTTCCGTAACAGAA
The DNA here is from genome assembly GCA_045543775.1 of Clostridia bacterium. GTDB lineage: Bacteria > Bacillota > Clostridia > UMGS1810 > UMGS1810 > RGIG8748. The sequence continues at coordinate 5,045 of JAZPXS010000139.1, read as the reverse complement.
ACCTTCGCCTCTGTGTTCTCTTCAATTGCCGCAGACATCAGTGACATATATGATGAAGTATCAAATTCTATATGTTCATTCTGTCCTTCCGTGCTGAAGAGTTTAAATGTATCTCCTGCTAACTTTTCCGTATATACTTCAAAACCAAGAACGTTTACTTCAAAATTCAGAGCTATGTTTATATCTCCGTACGCATAATAATTACTTTCTGTAAACCTGAAGTCCATATCAGAGTCAAACACTCCGGTAAGACCTACGCCGACGATAGTAACTGTAAATGAGGCATTTACGGAAATTTTGGGGTCTATAAAAAGATACCCCTCACGCCTTACATTGTCCATTTTCTTGAACATACCAAATGTTTCGGGATCGTATAATACTGCACCGTTGGTCTGATAATCATCCGGATATTCAGTGTACATATGATAAATGCCTGCAACCTTGGCTTCCAGGTCAAATTTCAGAAGAACTCCTAATCCGGGACAGAGTCTGAATTTTTGCTGTGCATTAACAGTTGTGTCTATTGCCACGCAAAGCTGAAGATCTTCGAAATAATATTTATCGCCACGGGGTGAAATCCTCAGATTAAATCCGACACTCGGAGTTATATTCCATTTGAACATACCCGTAGTTTTAAATTTACTCTTGGAAGGCTTTCCGCCGGCACTTTTGTTGTTATACATCGTGTTGAGCCATTCCTTCATATCATTTTCATATTTGGAATCTGATGTTGACTTTTTCTTGCCTTTGAAAAGAAAATCTTCTCCGAATGAATAATCTGACATATACCAGGTATAGGCATCTTTTTCGCTTTCGGGAATGTTCGGAGGACTGTAGATGGTGGATACGGGATTTTCGATTCCTATTTCACCAAGGTCCACATTGCCGAGAGGGTTTCCGATTATGCTTGCAACGAACCCTGTCGTCATTGTTTCCTCCAAAGCGGTACTGCCGATAAGACCGAGTGCCAATGTGTCAAGCCTGAGAGGAACTATGAAGGTATATCCTGTGTCTATCGGATTGTACCACAGATTATTCTGGTCTGCAAACTGAACATAAAGCCTGTCACCTGCCTGAATATCTTTTTTGGGGTTGAATTTAATTGTGGCTGTGAGAACGGAGCCGTTCTTTTCAACCGTAGTAACATAGCCGTCTGTTTCATTGCAGTCAATTTTTTCATATCCGTATTTGTCGTAGATGTAAAAGTGTGCGTTTGAAGCACGGATTGAACTTATATCTTCTATTTTGATTGTAACTGTAAACTCTTTGTCTTCTACATCAACAGCATTCTGCTCAAAAGCAATTTCTCTTCTGTCGCCGGCAGGAGTATCCTGAGATATGTAGCCTGCACTCATACTCTTTAACGAGAACATTTCAAGTGCTTTAAGACGGATTTCGCTTTCCTGATTAACAAGTGATATTATATGGTTGTACTGAGCATCTCCCACTGTAATGCCGGCTCCCATATATCCCCACGGAGAAGGAAGCATTATATCAAGTTCATAGTTTCCCTTACCATCTGTCTGCGTGATATTTCCGCCTATATTAACTTTTGCGGCTACCACCGGTTCGGTTGCGACATTTGAGACGTTTTCACCCTTTGTCTTTATGTCAAAAAGTGTTCTTTTCTCCCTTACTACGCGTCCCTTCCTTGTAACGGTTGCACTGACGGATTTGGGTGCAAAATAATACTGATAACGTGTGTTGTTCTGATCCAGAGTAATCGGAAGAATATTTCCTATTACCTCATCGGGGTTTGCGGTTTTTAAATCTCTGTCGGAATATTCATCGCCCTCATCACCGATTGTACCGTTGTTATTGGTATCTCCGGTCATATTTTTCCAGGATACATAATAATTTTCGGGTACCAGAGCCTTAATGGTATAACTCCTACCGAGGAAAGGTTCACTGAGCCACATACTGCCGTTACTGTCAGAATAGTCTCCCTCATAGGTTCCTGTTTCTTCATTCAGTGAAATGTTGGAGTCGTACACTAAACCTTTAAGGTCTTCTACAGGTCTTGAAGCATACGCAAGTGGGGAATAACCCACATAAAAAATCTGACTGTCTGTAAGCGGTTTAACCCACATATCTGCATATGCTGTAAATTCACCCTTTGATGTGTCTGTTTCCGTAAGAACAGTTTTTCCCGTTTCATTTCCGCCGGTATGGATTGTTTCACCTTCTTTATAATAGGTGATTTGACCGCCACCGGGATTTCCGTTTGGCCAGTAGAGAAAACCGTTTGGAGTGCGGTCTGAAAGAGGAAACATCTGCATTCTTATCACAGAATATTTGGGAACTGTTATTGTGTAATATTGAGTAGCCAGATTGTTTCTTGACGGATCAAGGGAAATCCTGTTATAGAGATCAAATACGTTATTTATGTATGAACCCTTGTTTTCCTTGTTGAAAGCACCATCAGTATCTGCGTTTTCAAAGTTTACGGTTACCATTTCCTGTGCATATACAGGGTAGAAAACAAGACCTGAATCATCGGAACTGTTTCCGTCAAGTACACCTGCATTCATAAGTGCTTTTACAAAATCATAATCCGGTGTGAATGTGACCTTATGGGTGGTTGGGTCAGTTTTCATAACATATACGTTTTTGTTTCTGTATTGACTTCTGTCAAAATCATAAACATCATATTTGTCACTTTTTGAATTTACAACACGTACTTCTTTGAGATATATTCCGTTTCCTTCATTTTCTTTGGCATACATTGACTCTATTGTTACAGTGTTGGTATTATTGCTGTAAAAAGCATCAACGGTACTTCCGTTCGATGTTATGGTAATAGACCCGGGGTCGTATGACAGTGTTCGGGGAATATTTTCGTAACTATCATAATAAATGTCATAACAATTGGGAGTTCCCTCTATAAAATCGTATACTTTTCTGTTAAAGGTTTCAACAGGTTCTGCTGCAGATATTCCGTATTTTGCCCAGTGGAAGGTTACAGGATTTCCGAGATATGCTTTTGGGTTATGCTGACCTGCTGTACGAACCTTTGTTGAAAACTGGAAGTAATAGTTGTCATTGTACGGACCAACATCCAGGGAGTGCTGCTCCCATCCGTCGGTTTTTGCCAATTCAGTATATCCTGCAACAGAACCGCTCCATTTTCGTTCACTGTCTATTTCAAAATAAGAGGTAAAACTTGTTCCTATGCCTCCGACGTTTATGTAGAAATCTATTTTTTTACATCCGGTTAAATTTTTTGTTCCGTTGGTTGTCCAGGCTCTGCCGCCGCCGCTCTTCTTTTCGTGAAGCATAAGGTCGTCATTTTCAGCCCACTGCGAACTTCCGTTGGTCTTTCCGTTGGTGATATCATTTGACCATCCGCCCGGAAAATCCTTGAGTTTCAATTCCGTAACAGCCTGACCCAAAGTTACATTGGATGATAAAAGAGATAAGGTATTTTCTGCGGATTTGTCATCTTCGGTTCCGGACTCTCCGAGGATTTCTATATCCACATAATAATTACCTATTTCCGCTTTTTCGTCTGATTCCAGACGGACACCGAATTTTCCGTCACGTGAAAAATCATATGCCTCGATTTTAACCTTCTTTTCCCTTTCTCCCGGAACAAATGCAATCGCCTGCATATCCATATTGAGATATGCTTCATAGGGGGCACTGCCTTTAACAGTTGAAAGATATACAACGTTAAAATATTCTGTGCCGGATTCACGGCGCAAGGTCACATATGTTTCGTTTTTATCTTTTGTCAGCAAATTATCATCACACAAAAGTGTAATGAAGGGTGTTTCATATTGTTCATCATCAGTGATGGTTACATATGTAGTAGCACTTGCAGAAACTTTTGTGTTTTCAGCACTTGCTCCTGTCAGAGCCAGGAGAAAAACTTTGTCCTTTTCCGCTTTTTGGTTATCAAGAATTTTAATTACAATATTTTTTTCGGTTTCTCCGGCTGAAAATTCAATATATCCGTCCGCACCCTCTGCATCAAAAAGATATTCATATACCTCGTCTAAAACTTCTTTTGTTTCCCCGGCGGCAAGGCTGGCATCCGATGAAATGGGTGCCATGTTAAGATATGCTGCCTGTGCATCAAGAAGTTTAGAACCGGTGCTTTTTGCGGCTTTTTTATATGTTATTTCTGCATCTTCTTTATCCGAAAGGATGTCTTCGTCTGTTGTATTTTTGCCATCTGAAACAACGTCTTCGCTTTTTGTACCGTCTTCGGTACCGGTATCATGGGTTAATCCATCGGCAATTTCATAATCCGAATCCTCACTGTACGAAAAATCGCTGATATCGGGCTTGATACCTGAAACCTTTTCAAAAGGATTTCCGTCTGCATCTAAAATAACATAGTCTTCGCCATAGGTTGAAATAAGGTCAGCCGCCTTAAATGAAACCACAGTTTCGATAGATGTATCACCGTATCTTTTAAGGGTTACATTTACGGTGTTATTACCTTCCTCGAAACTATATTCCGTAGCAGAAAAATCTATTATAGATACTTCTTCTGTGGGGTTATTAGTGCTTTTTTCTTCTTGGACATTATTTGCTTCCTGTTGACTATCATCCGGATTTTCAACAATACTGTCATCGGGATTGTCGTTAGGAAGATCATCTTCGTTATTAATTTGTGCAGATTCATACACACCCGCACCATCTTCAATAAGTTGTTCAGCAAAAGCGGCAGGTATGTTAGATAAAAACATTGCCGCAATCAGCAGGTAACTCACCAGAGATTTAAAATATTTTTTCATTTTGCTTCACCTTCTACTTCCTTCTTATCTTGATTTCACCCGTTTTGCATATTCCATAACCTGTTGTTTTCTCTTTTTGGATAACTCTGCTGAAAGACATTTTGGGCATCTTGTAAGTGATTTGGAACGGCTTCTAAGCTGTGTCTGCCACGAATGACCTTTTTCACACTTCCACCATATAGGAACAGAACTGCTCGGACTAACTGTTTCGGGTGTGAAGGGCAGATTTTTTTCTTCATCCCACTCGTCTAACAAATACTGTTTATCCTCTTTTTCACAGAACTCTTTAAAAGTCAATTT
>JAZPXS010000138.1:0-3136 GCA_045543775.1 Clostridia bacterium | reverse complement strand
TCCTGCGAGGGTACCTGTCAGCATGTATGGGGATATGTGTATTCCACAGCATTTCTCTTTTCTGAGCTGGAACGCAGTGTCAGAGATATTGAGTTTAAATACAGCACTATGGCCGACGGAAAAATGGGCTTCCGCACACTTCTTCCTCTCGGCAGAGGAGTATTGCCCCACAGAGCTTGTGTTGACGGTCAGCTCGGTACTGTGATAAAGTGTTACCGTGAGTGGAAAATATCAGGAAACAACGAGTGGCTGAAATGTCACTGGGAGGACATAAAGAAAATAATGGCGTACACATGGAGCGAGGATAATCCCGACAGATGGGACTTTGACCGTGACGGTATTTTAGAGGGAAGGCAGCATCATACACTGGATATGGAGCTTTTCGGTCCTTCCTCGTGGCTTCAGGGAATATATATGGCGGCACTGAAAGCCGGTGCGGAAATGGCAGAATTTCTTGGGGATACAGAAACTCAGGATTACTATATGGAGCTGTTTAAAAAAGGATATGAATATACATACAATAATCTTTTCAACGGCAAGTACTTTGAACAGAGGGTGGATATAAAGGACAAGAGCATAATAGACAGGTTTGATGCCGAGGAAAGATACTGGAATTTTGAAACAGGCGAAATGAAGTATCAGATAGCCGGTGGGTGTGAAATAGACCAGATGCTTGCCCAGTGGCATGCAGATATTATTGGCCTTGGCGATATATTTGATGCCCGTCAGGTGGATGTTGCCCTTAGCAACCTGATGAAAAATAACTTTAAGCCTTCAATGAGGGATTTTGCAAATCCGTGGAGAGTATATTGTGTAAATGACGAAGCAGGTACGGTAATGTGTACTTATCCCGACGGAGCGAGAAAGCCTGCAATACCCATTTCCTACTGCGAAGAGGTTATGACAGGATTTGAATATGCCTTTGCAGGGCTTCTGGCATCAAGAGGAAAAACCGAGGATGCCGCAAGAGTAGTTTGTGCAATCCGTGACCGTTATGACGGATGTAAGCGAAACCCCTGGAATGAAATAGAATGCGGAAGTAACTATGCTCGTTCTATGTCAAGCTATGCACTTGTGCCTATACTATCGGGATTCCAATTTGATATTCCGAGTAAGTTTGTAGGATTTAAGCCGTACAAGAAGAATTTCAAGTCCTTATGGAGTGTCGCAAATAGCTGGGGCATAGTAGAAACAAACAAAGACAGACTCACTTTATACGTTACCGAGGGCAGCCTTGAGCTTTCGTCCTTTGGTACGGATATAGATGCAAACTCCGTTGTAATAGACGGTAAGAGTGTAGACTTTACAAAGGAAAAAGGGAAAATTTATTTTGAAACGGTTACAATAACCGGGAAATTGGAGGTAATAAAATGAATACTTTAAACTATACATACACAGGTAATCCAACTCTGCCTGCAATCATTACTAAAAACGGGCAGGAAATCCCTGTATGGATTCAGCAGCTATGGGAGGACGGTCAATATGCCGAGTTTGTCCGTAAGAACGGATGCGGTCACTGCTGCAGTGCAATGGCTCTTAATCTTCACGGAGTTAAAATTAATCCCCATGAGGAGTTTACTCTGTGCCGAAAAATGTGGGGAGAGCCTCGAATGGGTGAACCGCTTTTTGAAGATAATTTTTTAAGCGGTACGGGTATTGCCTATGTTTTGCGAAGCCATTCCATACCTGCAGCAGCGTATGGAGTTCCCGAGGGGAAGACTATGGATGAAGCCAAAAAAATATATGATTTTCTTCTCAACGGAAAAACTGTCATACTCTGGTCACATCCCTCGGACAAGCTTCCCGACAACCCTTTTTCCACCGGTGATCATTGGATATATGCCGTCGGATGTACGGAAAATGGCGAAATACTTATTGCCAACAGCTCACAGAGAGGGGCAACGGATAAGGGCATACAGTTTACTGATACCGAAACCATTGCCAAGGTGCTTTTTGAAGGTTCAGAGCCTATGGACTTTACTTGGGGAAGATATGACCTTAAGCACGGCGGAGGATATGTTGTTGTAGGATAAAAATATAAAAAAATAAAATTGTCAACAATTTATGAAAATTGTTGACAATTTTTTGTTTACGATATATAATCACAGTAAGGAGTGATGGATTTATGCAATGTACAATAAGCAGAAGCCATACAGTGCAAAGTGTGCTAAAGGAGCTTCGTCGGGATATAGTTATGGGGAATATCCCCAATGATACACCTGTTACGGAACTGCAGTTTGCCAAGGATTACGATTGCAGCCGTGCAGCTTTGAGAGGTGCTCTTACGGTCCTTGAGGGCGAGGGACTTATTCGTGTGATGCCAAACGGCACCAAGAGAATATCGTCTCTTACCAAGGAGGACATATGCCACATTTATGAGCTTAGAACATATGTGGAGTGTACGGCACTTTCTCAGGCACTTTCCGCTGACAGTCTGGATATTGGCAGACTTGTGATGGTACTGGAAAATGCAAAAAACGGCAGTGACTTTCTTAGTCTTGATGCACTTTTTCACGAAACACTCGTATCAATGAGCGGAAATAAGGCACTTATGCAGACATGGAGAACATTTTCTCCTGTAATAAGAGAACTGTTTTCTCTTAACTTTTCTCAGTCCCGCACACTTGAGGATAGTATGCAGGACAGACATATGCACATAATAAAGCTTCTTATGGAAAAGGATAAGGAAGCAGTGGAGGTTCTCAGGGAACATATCGAAGAAGCACGCAGATTATCCTGCGGAGAGAATATATAATGAAAAGGCGGAAAATATTATGAAAATCACAGATGTACAGGCGATTATTGTAAAACAGCCGGAAATCAGCTTTATCGGAGACGGAAGTCAGGATACAGTAGTTATCAAGGTTATGACCGACGAGGGAATTACCGGTATAGGTGAGGTTGATTCTTCTCCCTATGTTGTAAAAGCCATTGTTGAGGCAGACACATCTCATATGGTATGTATGGGACTTCGTGATATTGTCGTTGGTGAGGATCCCTTTGATGTGGAAAAAATATGGTACAAGAAGTACAATCTTGCAAATTACTATGGCAGACGAAGTGTTGCAATCCACGCTATGAGCGGTATAGATATGGCAATCTGGGATATACTCGGTAAAAAATTGGGTGTTCCGGT
>JAZPXS010000137.1:0-2233 GCA_045543775.1 Clostridia bacterium | reverse complement strand
AAAATCAAATTCCTCCGCTTTTTCGGGAAGATAGAATACATCGTGCACAGTTACATTGCACTTTGGATTTATGTCGGCAATCCTCTCTTTGAACACCTCTGTCTTACTGCGTCCCACAGTAGAGTGAAGTGCTATAATCTGCCTGTTGATATTGGAAACACTTACAGTGTCGTTGTCTATTATGTGGAGATTGCCCACACCCATTCTGGCAAGTGCCTCCACGGTGTAGCCTCCCACACCGCCAAGACCGAATACTGCCACGGTGGAGGACTCCATTATATCGGTGGAATCCTTGCCCCACAAAAGCTCACTTCTTGAAAACTGCATATCAATTCTGCTTTCTTACGATTTTATATTCATCATACATACTGAAATACGGGCACTGGTAGTGAGACTGGCTCATATATCTTGCCACATCGTCCTCGTCAAGATTAATACTGCAAACCTCTTCGTCCTCATCATAGTATGCACACATTTCGCACTGGGTTATTCTGTTTTCTTTCATATTAGTTCCTCTTGTAAATACCGCTTATTCCCTTGTTTTCCGAGTCATTCATATATAGGTCGGTAACCTTTATCCTCTTGTTTGCCTGTATTTCCAGAAGAATAAGTCTTTCGTCCTGAGTAAACACTGCCTTTTTTGCTTCCGGCTCAAGACACTTGAAATGGAGGGTTTCTTCCTCCCAATCCTCGTTCATACCCTTGTAGCTAAAGAGCACAAAACCCTCTCTAATACCGTAGGTTGAAATTTCGAGGCCCGTTTCGGCATTTGTGTACTTACCGTTCCACTCCTTGTTTCCGAATTGGGGAACTTCCTGTCCGTAAAGAAGTCTGTGGTACTTGCCTGTCCAGTTTTCCTCCCTGAGTGTTATATCATCTGTCCACATATCGTCTACCGTTATTACCTCGCCGTCGGTGGATATGGTAATTTTTAGAGTTTTCTGCCCCAGATTTACAACAAGATATCTTCCGCTTTTGCTTTTTGTCTGTGCCTGAAACTCCTCGCTTCCTCTGGAGGATTCCATAAGAAAGCCGACGGTGATATCGTCAACGGCATTTGCCTCAAGAACCTTGAATTCTCCCGTTTCTTCATTTTCCCACATAAAAAGTCCTGTCCATCTTTCTGTTTCTACTACCTCGTCTTCACCATTTGAGCAAGAAACACAGCTAACACACATAATTATTATCATAAATACAAGCAAAAGCTTTTTTGTCATAAAAGTACATCCCTTCAAAAATAATACACAGTAATTATACATTTTTTGTTTTGTTTTGTCAACACAGGCAGGATAAACCTCTTGAGGGGCAAACTTGACAAAATACGACATAATTGTTAAAATGAATTTGATACCAAAATCAAAAAGGGTGATATATTTGAAAAAAGAAGGCAGAAAGATTAAAACTCTACCTCCTATGAATGTAGTGGGAACTGTTTTTATGCCCGGAAGGAACGGAGCTTCCAATCAGTTTTCTACCACGCTTGACATTACAGAAGCAGAAAACTTCATCCGTGAAAAACGAAAAAACGGAATGCCCGGACTTGGTATGATGCATGTTTTGCTGGCAGCATATGTTCAGACAGTTGCAGCATATCCGGGAATTAACCGTTTTATACGGGGACACAAAATTTATGCCAGAAACGGCATAGAAATGTGCCTTACCGTGAAAAAGGATATGACTCTGGACTCACAGGAAACTGTAATAAAAATCCCTGCCAAGCCTGATGACACCATAGACGACGTGTACAATACAATAGCAAAAATGGTTGAGGAAAACAAAAAAGAGGGCGATACAAACTCTATGGACTTTGCCGCAAGAATACTCACATTCCTGCCAAGCGTTCTCCTTGTGGCAGTAATGTGGATAATCCGCTTTTTTGACTACTTCGGACTGCTTCCGAGATTTCTTACAAAGCTTAGTCCTTTCCATAGCTCTATGTTTATAACAAATGTAGGCTCCCTTGGTATTCCTCCCATCTTCCACCACCTTTACGACTTTGGCAACATACCCCTTTTCATATCTCTGGGTATGAAGCACACCAAGTATGTTACTCAAAGCGACGGCAGTGTGGAAAAGCGTAAGTTTGTCGACATAAACGTGGTTTGTGACGAAAGGATATGCGACGGACACTACTATGCCTGTGCTTTCAAAAAGCTTAAACGGCTTTCGGAAAATGCATGGCTACTGGAAACTCCCTCAGAAAAAATAGTCAGTGATATAAAATAAAAAATGG
>JAZPXS010000136.1:0-7807 GCA_045543775.1 Clostridia bacterium | reverse complement strand
TACCACTTCATCATTCAGTTCTTCTCGCGTATCCCGGATCACGGGGAAAAGTGGCATAACATCTGTCAGAATACCAACAGCGCCATGTTCTTTGGCAAAGTCTATCCACGAAGCAACCGGTTCCCGAACAAGCAGTACTTTTCCAGAATATTTCTGCGGTGTCTGTTCGTTACGATCCGGTATCACAACTTCTGCTTCGACTCCGCATTCCGGAGTCGATGGGCAGCTTGTTACCAGACAGCACGGCGTTTGAGAATAATTTGCGATGCAACTACCGTCATCATAGCAAAGAGTTGCAGAACTCACATCCCATGCTCTTCGAATAGAGCGGTAAAAATACTCTGTACTGGCATCTGCTTTCAGGGGCAGAACCTCCACCTGCGAAAGGCCAGCACGCTTTAATGTATCTGCGCAGTATTCTGCTGTCAACGCATTCTTATCAAAAGAATTCCAACGATCAGTTTCCCATATTGCGTTTACCTTCTCAAGGCAATCTGTTGTGTTAAAAAGGTCTGCGAGCATATGGTAGATTTCTTTCCATTCCAATGTTGGGTTCCTCCTTGCAGATAATTGCATAAAAGGCAGGGACAGAAGCGAACGCTCTGCCCATACCTATGCATATTATTTAAAATATTTAACTGCGGAAGCAAAGAGCTTCATATCATATTCACCGGGAACATTCCGGTACAGACCCTTCTGCCAGCGCTCGCTGTGGCCCATCTTACCAAGAACTCTGCCGTCGGGGGATGTGATACCCTCAACTGCAAGAATTGAACCATTGGGATTGTACTGAATATCATAGGTGGGGTTACCGCAAAGATCTGCATACTGTGTCACTATCTGTCCGTTTGCTGCAAGCTCTCTTATGAGCTCTTCCGAAGCAAGGAAGCGTCCTTCACCGTGGGAAATCGGAACAGAATAAACCTCACCGGGTTTGGTGTTTGCAAGCCAGGGAGACTTGTTGGATGCAACTCTCGTTCTCACAATCTTGGACTGATGGCGTCCTATGGTGTTGAATGTGAGTGTAGGACAGTTTTCATCAGTATCAATTATCTTACCGTAAGGAACAAGTCCGAGTTTTATGAGTGCCTGGAAACCGTTGCATATACCGCACATAAGACCGTCACGGTTCTCAAGAAGGTCTGTTACGGCTTCTTTGATTTCATCATTACGGAAAAATGCGGTAATAAGCTTTGCAGAGCCGTCAGGTTCGTCACCGCCGGAGAAACCGCCGGGGATAAATATCACCTGTGAAGAACGGATTTCCTCCGCAAACTTCTTTACGGAATCCGTAATGGCAGCAGCACTTAAGTTATTAATAACAAATATGTTGCTTTGTGCTCCGGCATCGTTCATAGCACCTGCAGAATCAAATTCGCAGTTAGTGCCGGGGAACACAGGAATAAGAACTCTGGGTTTTGCACACTTTACAGCAGGAGCTTTTCTTGTATCTGCCATATAGCTGAATGCTTCTACCGTCTTATCCTCGGAGGGAACATTGAATTTATATACTTTTTCCAGTCTGGATTCATATATATCATAAATTTCATCAGCAGAAAGCTTTTCTGCTCCTTTTACAAACTCTTCCTTTTCAGTTACAGTACCGAGAAGAACCGCACCGTCTATATCCTCTGTGGCTTCTAACACAAATGCACCATAGCAGTAGTTAAAGAGTTCTTCTGTTGTAAGGCTATCTTCAAACTCAAAACCAAAGCCGTTACCCATTGACATCTTAAGGATTGCTTCTGCAATACCGCCATAGGTGGGTGTGTATGCAGAAATAACCTTGCCGTCTCTTACAAGAGAAGTAACTTTTGCAAACACTGCCTTCTGAGAATCTGTATCGGGAATCATATACGAAGTGCACTCGGGCTTAATAAGATAAACCTTGTTTCCTGCATTTTTGAATTCAGGAGAAATGATGCTGGGTATCTTGTCTGTTGTAACAGCAAAGGAAACCAGTGTAGGCGGAACATCTATATTTTCAAAAGAGCCGCTCATAGAATCCTTACCGCCGATTGAACCTATTTCGTATTCCATCTGTGCCTTGAATGCACCGAGAATTGCCGCCATTGGTTTACCCCATCTTGCAGGTTCTGCCTTTGGCTTTTCGAAATATTCCTGGAATGTAAGATACACATCCTCAAAAGATGCACCTGTAGCAACAAGCTTGCATACAGATTCAAGCACTGCCAGATATGCACCGTGGTATGGACTCTTTTCTGTAATAAAGGGATTGTATCCCCAGCTCATTACAGAGCAGTCATCGGTATGCTTGTCAGGAGAAGAAATCTTGTTGACCATCGCCTGAATAGGTGTTCTCTGGTGCTTTCCTCCAAAGGGCATAAGAACTGTGCCCTTGCCTATTGTGGAGTCAAAACGTTCGCTTAAACCTCTTCTTGAGCATACATTAAGGTCGCAGGCAAGTGATTTGAAGTTATCGGAAAAGCTTCCCTCTATCTTTTTGGAGAAATCCTTTCCGCAGGGAATTTCCGCTGTTATATGCTTTTGTGCACCATTGGAGTTCAAGAACTCTCTGGAAAGGTTTACTATTTTCTTTCCGTTCCAGTGCATTACAAAATATGCTTCTTCCTGAACAACGGCAACCTTTGTAGCCTCAAGGTTTTCTCCGTTTGCAAGCTCTATGAACTTGTCTGCATCCTTGGCTTCTACAACTACTGCCATTCTCTCCTGAGATTCGGATATGGCAAGCTCTGTACCGTCAAGACCTTCGTATTTTTTGGGAACGGCGTTAAGATCTACAACAAGACCGTCTGCAAGCTCACCTATTGCAACGGAAACACCGCCTGCACCAAAGTCATTACAGCGTTTTATGAGCTTGGAAGCTGCAGGATTGCGGAATAATCTCTGGAGCTTTCTCTCCTCGGGAGCATTACCCTTTTGCACTTCTGCACCGCAGCTCTCCAAAGATTCTAAAGTATGAGATTTGGATGAACCTGTTGCACCGCCGCAACCGTCTCTTCCTGTTCTGCCGCCAAGGAGAATTATGATATCTCCGGGAGCAGGTCTTTCACGACGTACATTTTCTGCAGGAGCGGCTGCAATAACTGCACCTATTTCCATTCTCTTTGCCACATAGCCGTCGTGATATATTTCGTCTACCATACCGGTAGCAAGACCAATCTGGTTACCATAGGAGGAGTAGCCGTTTGCCGCAGTGGTAACTATCTTACGCTGAGGAAGCTTGCCCTCCATTGTGTCAGATACCGGACGGGTGGGATCTGCCGCACCGGTTACACGCATTGCCGCATATACATAGGATCTTCCCGAAAGGGGATCTCGGATTGCACCGCCTATGCAGGTTGCCGCACCACCGAAAGGTTCAATTTCCGTAGGATGGTTGTGGGTTTCGTTCTTAAAGAGAAGAAGCCACTTTTCGGGTTTTCCGTCCATCTCCACATCAATTTTTACTGTACAAGCATTGATTTCCTCAGATTCATCAAGCTTATCAAGTTTTCCGTTTGCACGAAGATGTTTAACTGCAAGTGTTGCCATATCCATAAGATTTATAGGCTTTGTTCTCTTTAAAGAGTCCCTTACAGACAGATATTCATCATATGCAGCCTGAACATTTTCATCCTCAATCTTAACAGAATCAATTGTTGTAAGGAATGTTGTGTGTCTGCAGTGGTCGGACCAGTATGTATCTATCATCTTTATTTCCGTTATTGTGGGGTCACGTTTTTCGGAAACGAAGTACTGCTGACAGAAGCTAAGGTCATCTATATCCATAGCAAGACCGTTGTCATTTAAGAATTTTGTGAGCCCTTCCCTATCAAGGTCTATGAAACCATCCAGTGTTGCAACCTCGGATGGTACCTCGTATTTAAGTTCAAGTGTATCATAAGTATCAAGAGATGCTTCTCTTGATTCCACGGGGTTTATTACATACTTCTTGATTTCCTCTACCTGTGCGTCGGTAAGCTTGCCTGTAAGAACATAAACCTTTGCAGTCTTAACAAGAGGTCTGTCCCCCTGAGATATAAGCTGGATACATTCGGAAGCGGAGTTTGCTCTCTGGTCAAACTGACCGGGAAGAAATTCTACAGCAAACACTACATCATCATTGTTGCAGGAAACACTGTCTGTCACATCATCAAGTTGAGGCTCGGAAAATACTGTGTTTTTGCAATAGTCAAAAAGCTCTTCGCTTATGTTTTCCACATCATAGCGGTTAATTATTCTTACATTTTCTATACCGCCTATGCTGAGAAAACTCTTTATATCGCCCTTGAGAGAATTTGCTTCGTGAGCAAGAGCTTTTTTCTTTTCTACATATACTCTGTAAACCATTATCTGATACCCTCCAATGCACGCTTGCCTATGTCCTTGCGATAGTAGGCATTTTCAAAGCTTACGGTCTTTACTGTTTCGTAGGCTTTGTCAATTGCTTCCTTAAGTGTGGGAGCAGTTTCCGTAACACCGAGAACTCTTCCGCCTCCGGTTACTGTTTTGCCGTCCTTTATCTTGGCACCTGCCACATAGATGTTCTTATCCTTTGGCATTGTTATCTCAAAGCCGGTTTCGTATTTGCCCGGGTATCCATCGGATGCCATAACAACACAGCAAGCACTTTCATCCTTAAAGGATATATCCATATCTCCAAGCTTTCCATCTGCTACTGCCATCATAATATCAAGAAGGTCGGTTTCAAGAAGAGGAAGAACGACCTGTGTTTCGGGATCTCCAAAACGGCAGTTGTATTCTATAACCTTGGGCCCCTTGGGAGTGAGCATAAGTCCGAAGTAAAGACATCCTGCAAAGGTTCTGCCTTCACTGTTCATTGCATTCATTGTGGGGAGGAAAATCTTTTCCATACATTCTGCAGCAATTTCATCTGTGTAATAGGGATTGGGAGCAACTGTTCCCATACCGCCGGTGTTTAGTCCCTCGTCGTTATCTTTTGCCCTCTTGTGGTCCATAGACGATACCATCGGAACCATAGACTTTCCGTCTGTGAAGCTCAGCACCGAAACCTCGGGACCGGTTAAGAATTCCTCTATTACCACATTGCTTCCGCTTTCGCCAAACACCTTGTCAAGCATCATAGACTTAACTGCATCTTTTGCTTCCTCACGGGTATTGGCTATTATAACACCCTTTCCGAGTGCAAGTCCGTCTGCCTTGACAACAACGGGAATAGATGCTGTATCAAGATATGAAAGTGCACTTTCCATATCAGAGAAAACCTCGTACTCTGCAGTGGGAATACCATACTTCTTCATAAGGTTTTTGGAAAAAACCTTGCTGCCTTCGATTATAGCGGCATTTGCCTTTGGACCAAAGCACTTGACACCTACTTCGTTTAATGCATCTACTGCACCCAAAACCAAGGGATCATCAGGTGCAACAATTGCAAAATCTATATTATTCTCCTTAGCAAATGCTACAATGCCGTCTATATCCTTGGCACCAATATCTACACAGGCAGCGTCGGCAGCTATACCGCCATTGCCGGGAAGTGCATATAATGCTGTGACATTGGGATTCTCTTTTATTTTCTTAATGATGGCGTGTTCTCTTCCGCCACCGCCTACAACCATAATATTCATTTGTTACCTCCTGAACTGCCTATATTTTAGTGATGGAAAAGTCTCATTCCGGTCATCGCCATAGCAATGCCTCTCTTGTTGCACTCTTCGATAACATTGTCATCACGGATTGAACCGCCGGGCTGTACTACATAGCTTACACCGCTTTTTGCAGCTCTGATGATGTTATCACCAAAGGGGAAGAAAGCATCGGAGCCTAGAGAAACTCCCTTTATTGTGTCAAGATATGCTCTCTTTTCCTCTTTTGTAAATTCTTCGGGTTTTGTCTTGAAGAGTTTCTGCCACTCTCCGTCTGCAAGAAGATCCTCGCTGTCATCGGAGATATAAACATCTATTGCATTGTCCCTGTCAGGTCTCTTTACAGTATCCAGGAACGGAAGAGCAAGAACCTTGTCACTCTGACGCAGATGCCAGTTGTCAGCCTTTGTACCTGCAAGTCTTGTACAGTGAATTCTGGACTGCTGACCTGCACCAACACCAATTGCCTGACCGTCCTTGGCATAGCATACGGAGTTGGACTGAGTATATTTGAGAGTTATAAGAGCGATTATAAGGTCTCTCTTTGCATCATCGGGAAATTCCTTGTTATCTGTAACAAGATTTTCCAGAATTGTTTCGTCTATTTTATAGTTATTTCTGCCCTGCTCAAAGGTTATGCCGTACACATCCTTATGCTCAACGGCTTCGGGAACATAGTCAGGATCTATTTTTACCACATTGTAGGCACCTTTTTTCTTATTTTTAAGAATTTCCAGTGCTTCGGGCTCGTAATCAGGTGCAATAACACCATCGGAAACCTCACGGGCAATAAGCTTTGCAGTCATTACATCGCACTTGTCAGAAAGGGCAATCCAGTCGCCAAAGGAGGACATTCTGTCTGTGCCTCTTGCTCTTGCATACGCAGTAGCCAGAGGAGAATCGTCAAGTCCCGGCATATCGTCTACGAAGCAGGCTTTTTTGAGTTTTTCGTCCATTTTGATTCCTACTGCAGCAGATGTGGGGCTTACATGCTTGAAACTTGTTGCCGCACACATACCGAGAGCCTCTTTGATTTCCTTTACAAGCTGCCAGCTGTTGAATGCATCAAGGAAATTAATGTACCCGGGTCTGCCGTTTAATATTTCTATGGGAAGCTCTTTTCCGTTTGACATAAAAATCTTAGATGGCTTCTGATTAGGGTTACAACCGTATTTTAATTCAAATTCTTTCATAGCCCAATTCTCCTTATTTCTGATTTTTGTTTATCATTCTGTCCTCGAATGTTCCATCCTCAAGGGACACATAGCGAACATAAATGGATATTTTGTTATCTTCGTTAAGATTATTCCAGATGTCATTTGTAAATGCATCTATATCATTTGGAATTTCCACTCTTTCGGGTTCTCCGGTAAAGGTGGGAATGGGATTTCCGTCACAATTGTATGTATGTATGAAGTGACCGAGACCTTTGAGTGCCTTATATGAGAAGGTATATCTGTTGCAGGCACTGCCCTCTAAATCAGCACTTTTTAATATGCTCATTTTGTAGGAGAAATCCTTTTCTTCAAAATTGAGTATACCGCTTATTCTTGGAGTCCAGTTGGGACCGTCGGGTTCAAATTCTCTGGTTTCCAGAGCTTCCTCAAAGGTTTTGCCTTCCTTTAGAAAATCATATATTGTATCTGTCTGGTCACCGTTTGTAACGATGAGGTGTGAACCGAGCTTTCTTACAGGTGAATAGATAATGAGAGACGGATCCTCTACCTTTGAAGCATCAAAGGGATATATGGTAATGTCATCGCCTTCGGATGTAAAAATTCTGTTACGGCTGTTTTCGCTTCTTCCCATAATGAAGTATGCAAAAACTGCATTTTTACCATCGGCACTCTTTCCTATCACAATACCTCTGCCGACATATGAGTTGTCCTTTACCCTTAAACCCATTGTATTTGTTTCATACACATTCATTGCTTTTATCTCCTATTTAATATTTCTTTTGCTACATTTTCCACAGACTGAGGAAGTATAATCCACTCTGCATTTTCCATAACTCTTTTCTGCAGAGTTTCTGCTGTGTCGTCGGGATTAATTTCCACTGCTTTCTGTGCTATTATTCTGCCGCCATCGGGAATTTCGTTTACAAAATGCACTGTGGCACCTGTAACCTTTACACCGTATTCCAGAGCGGCTTCGTGAACCTTTAGGCCGTAGAACCCCTTACCGCAAAATGACGGTATAAGCGACGGATGAACATT
>JAZPXS010000135.1:0-7320 GCA_045543775.1 Clostridia bacterium | reverse complement strand
AATAAAATTATCATAAATGTAATTATGTAATTCTCGTCCATAAGCTATCACCCCCTTTCATAAGAATTGGAGATGATGGCATAACCGCCCAGCTTTTACACTGTTTTCAGTCTTACCTTTATCGGATTGCTCCGACAAGGTACATTATACGCTATAATTCGATAATTTTCAAGAGATTTCACAAAGAATATGGAAGATACAATAAATTTTGTTTATAATGATTAATGCCCTTTACATTATACTGCTTCCATTGTATAGATACGGGTGGTTTCTATACTTGAATGTCCCAAGATGTCTGCAAGCCTTACAATGTCTTTTTGAAGTGAATAAAAAGTCTTGGCAAAAAGATGGCGAAAGTTATGAGGAAAGACTTTGCTTCTTGATACATTTGCACTGTCGCACAAGCCTTTGAGCGTTTTCCAAACTGTGCTGCGGTCAAAAGTCTGTCATATTCAGCTTTTGTCAGTTCTTTTCTTCCTCATACAGATATAGTTCAAATTTTTTTACAACTTCATCTGTAATTATTTTCATAGTATAATCAACCACCTTTCAAGGTTATATTTTACCACAAGACAAAAATTATCCCTGAACCACATACTTTCACTTCCCTTAGCATATACTGTCAAGAGTATATAAAAAGGAAGTGATACCCATTTATCCCAGATATTTAAGATCCAACAGGCGTTATAAATCCCGTACACCAAAGGCAAAAATGCCAAAAGAGAACAAAATAATACTGCAGGGCATCACTTCTTTTGTCATATTTATTTTTTTGTTCGGTGCATCTTTTTTTGCACCCAAAAAGCACATCACGAATACTCTTGACACCACATATTCTCTTTCTAAATGGAAAAAGCTTTCGCAAACAGCTTCCAAAAAATTTACTGCCGGTGCCTCCAAAGCGGTAAACGGATACCTTGGTCTCCTCACTTCTGTTGAATCAAAAACGGGAATAGATGAAGACAAGATAGAAACCGACCTTACCGCATTGGCAGATGCCCCAAAAGATAAAAGCATCATTGTCTTTTCTCATCCCATACCTGCCGAAAGCGAGATTACATCGCCTTACGGAGAGAGAGTCCATCCTGTTACGGAAGAGAAATCCTTCCACACGGGAGTTGACATCGGTGCGGACACAGGAACGGAGGTTGTTGCCGCTGCAGACGGAACGGTAGCAGACTCGGGAAATGACGAGACATACGGAAATTATGCAGTTATTGAGCACACAGGAGGATATGCCACCGTGTATGCTCACCTCGACAGTGTTTTTGTAAAATCCGGAGACAGTATCAAAACAGGCGAAAAGGTAGGCGAAATTGGCTCCACGGGTATTTCCACAGGGCCTCACCTCCATTTTGAAATAAAATACAAGGGAGAAAGCGTCAATCCCGCAGACTATATAACAGGGTGGAAGAATTGAAAGGCAAGCTTCGTTTTTCTGTCATTGTTTTTTGGGGGACATTTCTTTCGCCCATATGGTTCGGTGCAGTGGGGATGTGTGTTCTTCTGCACGAATTTTCCCATATGCTGATGTGCCGTGCCCTTTCTATACCGATTCTGGGAGTTGATGCACTCCCCTGGGGAGTCACAGCCAGAGCTGATGCCATATATGAGCCGTCATCGCAATTTGCAGTGTCTGTGGCAGGTCCTATGGCAAACTTCTTTTTGCTGTTTTTCCACCCTGTTATTTCCGGAATTTTTTCGCAGGAAACGGCAGAGGTTTTTGCCCTTGCCAATCTTGCAAACGGGCTTCTGAACCTCATTCCCGCACTGCCTCTTGACGGAGGCATAATACTGAAATCCGTAATAAGCTCACATTTGGGTTTTGTGAGGGGTTTCCGGATTATGCTGAAGCTCTCTGCACTTATCTCCGCTGTTATAATATTAATTGGAATATATATTCTTAGGGAAACTGCAGTAAACTTTTCCTACATAGTTGCAGGTGTCTTTATGCTATGGAACATCCGTCACGAAAAGGAGCTTCTGGTTTGTCTCAAAAAGAAAATTCTCACCGGAGAAATAAAATCAAAACCCCGTTTGGTCAGGATAAAGGTCAGACCTGACCTTAACGCAATAAAAATAGTTGACCGCATAAGTCCCTCTTACACTCTCATTATATGTCCGGAAACCAAAGGCAATCAAGGAAAAAGCATATCACAAAAAGAGCTTTTGGAAAAGGTTTTGAAAAATCCTTCAATAACCCTGGGAGAATGTATTGAAAATTTCTGAAATTTGTAGTATCATTATATATAATGCTGATTTCAGAGGATTGATTAAATGCTTAGACAAAAAATAGAAAATATTCTCCCTCTGGTGGAGAAGCCTGCCCGTTACACAGGTGGAGAACTAAACAGTGTGATTAAAGATAAAAGCAATGTGGATATCCGTGTTGCATTCTGCTTTCCCGATGTGTACGAGGTAGGTATGAGCCATCTGGGGATGAAAATACTCTACTCTCTTTTAAACCGCAGAGAGGATACCTGGTGCGAAAGAGTTTTTGCCCCCTGGGTTGATATGGAGGACAAAATGAGGGAGAACTCCATCCCCCTCTACGGACTGGAAAGTATGGATCCGATATCGGACTTTGATTTCGTTGCCTTTACTCTCCAGTACGAAATGAGCTATTCCAATATTCTCAATATGCTTTCACTTGCAAACATTCCCCTCCTGCAGAAAGACAGAAAAGAGAGTGACCCCTTTGTTATGATGGGCGGTCCCTGTGCATACAGTGCGGAGTGTCTTGCACCCTTTGCAGATTTCTTCCAGCTTGGCGAGGGCGAAGCCATAATGGATAAATGTATGGATGCATACAAGGAGTGGAAAAAATCCGGACTCCCCCGTGATGAATTTCTCCGTATGGTTTCGGAAATTCCCGGTATATATGTTCCCTCTTTCTATGATGTTTCCTACAAAGACGACGGCAAGGTGGAGGCAATAACTCCCCTTTACAGCTTTGTGCCGGAAAAGGTGAAAAAAGCCGTGGTGGAAAACCTCGACGAGGCTTTCTATCCCGATAAATTTGTAGTACCATTTGTGGAAATTGTTCACGACAGAATTATGCTGGAAATCTTCCGCGGTTGCATAAGAGGGTGCCGTTTTTGTCAGGCAGGACAGATATACCGTCCTGTGAGGGAAAAATCTGCAGACACCCTCATAAAGCAGGCGAAAGCACTCATAGACTCCACAGGATATGAGGAAATAAGTCTCTCATCCCTCAGCACCTCCGACTACCGCTCACTAAAGGAGCTTACCGATGCACTTCTTGATATGACGGAAAAAAAGCGTATGAATATGGCTCTTCCGTCTCTCAGACTGGACTCCTTCTCTATGGAGCTTATGGACAAGGTATCCAAGGTTCGAAAAAGCTCCCTCACCTTTGCACCGGAAGCGGGCACCCAGAGAATGAGAGATGTAATAAACAAGGGTATAACCGAGGATGACCTTATGTCAAGCACCGAAATGGCTTTCCGAGGCGGTTACAGTAACCTTAAACTCTACTTTATGATAGGTCTTCCCTTTGAAACAATAGAGGATGTGTGCGGAATAGGCGAGCTTGCAAAAAAGGTGGAAAGAGTCTACAACAATATCCCCAAGGATATGAGAGCTCCCAATCTTCGCATAACGCTTTCTGTTTCTTCCTTTGTTCCCAAGGCATTCACACCCTTCCAGTGGGCAAAGCAGGATACAATGGAAGAACTTCGGGTTAAGCAGTATGCACTAAAGGACAACATAACCTCAAGAAAAATAAAGTACAACTACCACGAAGCACCCGTAAGTGTTCTGGAGGGCGTATTTGCCCGTGGTGACAGACGGCTTGCAAAGGTTCTCCTTAAGGCTCACGAAAAAGGCATCCGTTTTGACGGATGGAGCGAATTTTTCAGTATGGAAAAATGGATGGAATGTTTCAGTGAGTGCGGTCTTAACCCCGATTTCTACACAAGAGAACGCTCTTTTGACGAAATTCTCCCCTGGGATATGATAGATGTAGGGGTTAAAAAGAGCTTCCTCATAGAAGAAGCAAAGCGTGCACAAAGAGCAGAGGTCACCCCCAACTGCCGTGAAAAATGCTCTGCCTGCGGTGCAAACTGTTTCAAAGGCGGTGTTTGCTATGAATAAATACAGATTTTGCTACACTCAGGGCGATGAGGTAAAATTTATATCCCATCTGGACTTTCTGAGAACTGCGGTACGAATATTCCGCAGAGCCAATCTCCCCGTGAAATATTCCGAGGGCTTCAATCCCCATATGGTAATGACAATAGGTCTGCCCCTCTCTGTAGGCACCACAAGTCTTTGTGACTGTCTTGAGGTTGAATTTACCGAAGAAATAGACACATCAAGCGCTCTTGATGCGATAAATGCAGTATGCCCTATAGGAATTGTGTTTACAGGAATTAAAAATGCAGAGGGACTAAAGCCTATGCACCTTATAGACAGTGCCCTGTACGAAGCGGTTTTTACCACAGACAAAAATGCGGATTTGGAAAAATATCTGTCTGCCCCCGAGGTTATGATAGAAAAGAAGTCCAAGAGAAAAATAAATGAAGTCAACATCAAGGACTTTATAAGAGATATAAAAATTCTATCTTCGGACGGTGTTTCCCACAGACTGGAAATGCATATTAACGCAGGAAACACATCAAACTTAAAACCCGAATTGGTTCTTAAATCCATCGGCGGTTATCTTGACACGAAACTGAGCAATATAAATATAGTAAGAAAAGAAATATACTTTGATGATATGACAAAGGTGTTCTGATATGGATTACGAAAAATTAAAAAAAGAAATTGCATACCACAGCCACCAATACTATGTGCTGGATAACCCCACAATCACGGATGCGGAATATGACGAGCTTATGCATAGACTTCTGGATTACGAAAAGGCTCATCCCGAGGTGGTAACTGCCGACTCCCCCTCGCAAAAGATAGGCGGAGTTATACTTGACGGCTTTGAACAGGTTACCCACGCAGTACAGATGCAAAGTCTGCAGGATGCATTCTCCCACGATGAACTCCGTGATTTTGACAAGAGGGTAAAGGATGCCTTGGGATACGGCACGGAATATGTGGTGGAACACAAAATAGACGGTCTCTCCGTATCTCTTGAATACGAAAACGGCGTCTTTGTGCGGGGTTCAACCCGTGGCGACGGAAACGTGGGCGAGGATGTGACGGAAAACCTAAAAACTGTAATGAGTATTCCCCTTAAGCTTATGGAAGATGTGGAATATCTGGAGGTGCGTGGTGAGGTCTTTATTTCCAAGGAGAACTTTGCTCTCATAAACACCACCCGTGAAGCTAACGGCGAGGCGGTATTTGCCAATCCCCGAAATGCAGCGGCAGGCTCCCTCCGTCAGCTTGACAGCTCTGTTGCCAGAGAGCGAAAGCTTGATATATTTGTTTTCAACATTCAGGCAGTAAGAGGCAGAGAGTTTTCCACACACCTTGAGGGACTTGAATTCCTGCGCAGGTGCGGATTCAAGGTTATATCAAATACAAAAGCCCACAAGGATATTGAATCTGCCATAAAGGAAGTTGAAGCAATCGGTCAAAACCGCCCCAGTCTCTACTACGACATAGACGGTGCGGTAATCAAGGTTAACTCCCTTTCCGAGAGGGAAACACTGGGCTCCAATGCCAAAACCCCCAAGTGGGCAATAGCATTCAAATACCCTGCCGAGCAAAAGGAAACCGTAGTAAACGAAATTGTTATTCAGGTGGGTCGAACAGGAGTTCTTACCCCCAATGCGGAATTTAATCCCGTAACAGTATCGGGCAGTGTCATTGCCCGTGCAACCCTCCACAACGAGGACTACATCCGCCAGAAGGACATTCGCATAGGCGATACCGTGCTTGTGCAGAAAGCCGGAGACATCATACCCGAGGTGGTAAGAGTTCTTACGGAAAAGAGAACGGGAAATGAAAAGGTATTTACAATGCCCTCCCTGTGTCCTGTGTGTGACTCCCCCGTACACCGTGAGGAGGGAGAAGCCGCAGTAAGATGTACAAATCCCCTTTGCCGTGCACAGCTTGCAAGAAGCATAGAACACTTTGTATCCCGTGATGCAATGGATATTGAGGGTATGGGACCGTCGGTGGTGGATAAGCTTATGGAATCAAAGCTTGTGGAAAGCTGCGGGGACCTGTACCGTCTGAAAGCAGAGGATATTGCATCCCTTGACAAAATGGGACAAAAAAGCAGTGAAAACCTCATAAACGCTCTGGAAAAATCAAAAGGCAACGATATGTACAGACTCCTCTTTGGTCTTGGCATACGCCACATCGGACTTACTGCCGCAAAGAATATTTCAAAAGCTATGGGAAGCTTTCAAAAACTATTTGAAGCCACAGAGGAAGAGCTGTGTGCCATAGAAGATGTAGGCAGCAAAATGGCAAAAAGCCTTATGGAATTTTTCAGTCTCGAAAGCACACGGAAACTCATAGCGTCCCTTGAAGAGTCGGGAGTAAACACCAAACTTCTGGAAGACAATTCCACAAAAGGCACCGCCCTTGCGGGACTTACCTTTGTAATAACGGGAACGCTCCCCTCTCTGGGAAGAAAGGAAGCCGCCGCTCTTATAGAAGAAAACGGCGGAAAAGTGTCCGGCTCCGTATCTAAAAAAACCAATTACCTGCTGGCAGGAACCGAAGCCGGAAGTAAGCTCAGCAAAGCAAATGAGCTTGGAATTTCCGTTATTGACGAAGATACTTTATACAAAATGCTCAAAAATGAATAAAATTGCACTAAAACAAATGAAAATTTAAGACATAACCCACAAAATGCAGGAAAGGTACTTGCGTACCGCCTGCATTTTATATATAATGGTAGTACATTTTACCTTTAACTGGTTATAGTTTCAGACTATAACCAAGAAAATATATTTGGAGGAGATTTATTATGAACAGAGTTTACAATTTTTCCGCAGGACCTTCTGCACTTCCCCTGCCGGTGCTTGAACAGGCTCAGAAAGAGCTTATTTGCCACGGCAACTCCGGAATGTCGGTTATGGAAATGAGCCACCGTTCAGGTGCTTATCAGGCAATAATCGACGAGTGCGAGGCTTCCCTTCGTTCTCTTATGGGTATTCCCGACAATTACAAGGTGCTTTTCCTTCAGGGCGGAGCATCCAGCCAGTTTGCTATGATTCCTATGAACCTCTTTAATAAGAGCGGCAAGGCAGACTGTGTACTTACAGGTCTCTGGGCAAAGAAATTCAGCAAAGAAGCTGCAAGATACGGCGAAGCAAAAGCGATTGCTTCTTCTGCTGATAAAACATATTCTTACATCCCAAAACTTGATAAGTCGGATCGTAGCCA
>JAZPXS010000134.1:0-10008 GCA_045543775.1 Clostridia bacterium | reverse complement strand
TTATCAGGTTAGAAGCAAAACACACTACAGTGTTTTTCATAGCGATACATCTACGGTAGGTGCGGATAATGCTTACGTTGCACGCGTTGCTTATGATGACCTTTCCTACACACCGGATGCGGACGATACAAACTTCGCGCTCGGCGCCTATAACGCGGCCGACTACAGACTACTTGATCTTATAGACACCGATGTCGGAGTTGAGGTCTACGAATTTGATTACCGTTCTAAAATGGCTACAGCGATAAAAGCCTATACCGACAATGTGAATAAATCGGGCAATACTAAAACGATGGTCTCTGTTTCAGACGGTGATGAATGGAATCACATCAGAATAGAATACGACACCGAATACAAGGAACTTAGTACATATGTAAACGGTAGTCTGCAAAACAACAGTCCGATTAAGGTGTCAGGCTTTGATGTAAGCCCGTGCTCAGTCTGTCGGTAAGCGGCGGTGCCGCAAAAAGAACCGAGGCACACTTTGCCATTGATAACTATACAAGTTATGTTATTGCCGAACCTCTCAGTGTTAAAAGCGTACGCTACACAGATGCTTACGGAAATGTTACCGGTCTTAATGAAATAGGCGCCGAAACAAACAAGATTGACATAACCTTTTCCGGGGAGATTGATGATACTGTATTGGAAGGACTTTCTCTTACGGCAGGAGGAAAGCCTGTGGAATTTGATGAGCCGGAGATTTATGACAATGTCGTTACTCTGAGTATTCCCAATTTGCTTCCCGGCGGTGAGGACATTGCTCTTGCAATACCTGCAGCAGACAGGGTTTACAATGTTAAAACGAAAGCAGGTAAGTTCCAAATTTCGAATCTTGCTCTGACCGTAAACGGCATAGAGGTTACAGGAGATGGTACTACCGGTGCAGAGGGTGACATCGTCGTGATAACAGCAGATGTTATTAACACCGCCTCTATAGGCAAGGTGGTTACGGTAATATATGCACTCTATAACGATAATGAGCTTGTGGATATTAATTCGGCAGATGTTATTATTGACAATGAAGAACATATTGTGTCAATCACTACCGATCCACTTACAACAAAGGCAAATGTTAGCTATGACACTGTTAAGGCATTTATATGGGACAGTTTTGCAAACGCTAAGTCTCTTGCTGCCGCGGTAAGCTACCCGGCAGAATGAATTTGATATTAACATAAAAATATCTGAACAATCAGAACCGTAGGGGAGCCCCTTCGCGGGCTCCCGCAAAACGGGACGGACAGAGCCATATCGTGAAAACAACGATATACATTTAATTCTATTTTAAGAGGATGACTATGAAAAAAATATTTTCTATGTTCTTAATATTTATTATGGTGCTTCCATCGCTTTTGGTAAATGCGGAAGATACTGAATGCCTTATTGAATTTGACAGATCAACACCCACATATTCCATTTCGGGCACTCATGCATTTATCAGCGGACATCACGAAGACAGCATACCGGTTGCTGAGTACAATAACCAATCCGGCTGGCTCCTTTCGCCGACAGAAAGCTACAACACCATTTGCATCAATCTGGCTGACAATTTTATGAATAAACTCCCCGGAACTCAGGATGTTCTTATGGATGTATGCTACTATGATGGTTCTTCATCGGACAAAGGAAGCAAATTCTGTGTTTATTATGACTCTCAGAATCATTACAATGAAAACGCAGGCATTGTTGAACTTGGCGGAACAGGAGTATGGAAGACTCACACCTTTGTTCTGGAAAAACCAAGACTTAATGATATTGGTAATGCTCCCCTCAGAAACATTGCAATTTCTGTGACAAGTTCATATATGGGTGCGTCATCGGGCAATGTTGCCATAGGATCTGCCAAAATCTATTACGGTGAGAAAAGAGAACTGTTTTTTTCTGTTGATAGTGAGAATATAGGAAATATTTTCTTCAACGATGAGAGTGTAGAACTCGATGTGATATTGGAAAATCCGTACAGTGTCAGCCACGGTGATCTCACAGCAAAACTTACACTTACAAGCAAAACCGACGGAAGTATATATGAAACAGAAAAAACTGTAGCTATGGGCAGCAGCAAAACCGTAAGTGATAAAATCAGCCTCGATGACCTGAGTCTTCCGTTTGGCATATATGATATTTCTGCAGATATTTACAGAGGAAACACCCTTGTTGCAAGTGACCGGACAGAGTTTTCCCGTATAAGCGCAAAGAAAAGCAATGAGCCTTCGCCTGATGGCATTAACAATTCTTTCCTTGGAATCAATACTCATGCTGCCAGATACAGTGCAGACTCTGTCAGGAATCTTGTGTATTTGGCAGAAAGAAGCGGAGCGGGCTTTATCAGAACAACTATAGGCTGGGAAAGTGTGGAAAAGGCTCAGGGTATCTATGAAATTTCCGAAATGCAGCGGACTTTGATACAGGAAGCAAAGAATAAAAATCTCAAGATTACCGCAGTTCTGGGTAACAGCAATACAACTGTTTATCCTGATTATATGCCGTGGAGAACAGGCTATGCGGAGGAGGATTTTCAAAAATACTTGGAAAATTACTCTGCATATGTTGAATATGTTGTATCCGAGCTCAAGGACGATGTAGAGTGCTGGGAAATCTACAATGAGTACACAATGGATTATCCCGATTTTGACAGCACGGACACCGATATTGCCGTGGCTGCTGCAAGAGATTATGCCGATATTCTCAGGACGGGGTATGAAGCTGTAAAAAGAGAAGACCCCGCTGCTTTGGTTGTGGGCGGTGCATTTGCGGGAGTAACAGACAGCTTTGCCGGAACACTCTATGATACCTTTGGAGTATCGGATTATATGGATGCGGTAAGTTTTCATTCTTACTGCGGAGGAAGCGATACATCGGGTGAGATTGACACATTAAATAATTATAAAAACCGTCTTTCCGGATATATAGATGATTCCGGTGCAGAGCACAAAATATATCTTGATGAATTTAACTTCCATACCGGCGGAACTTTGAATGAGGAGGAGCAGGCGATTTACAACGTGCGTCTTCTCACCAAAGAAAAATATCTCGGAGATATTGACAGGATATATTCATATAACCTCGAAAGTTCATCTTATGACAATCCAAACGGATATGGGTTTGTGAAAAGACCCGAAGACGATTATGACTATCTCAAAAAAACCATGGCGGCAAGACCTAATTTTGCAGCACTTGCTTTTATGAACAAGCTTCTTCGTTTGAGTGACGCAGTGGAATTTACCGAAGATGCAAACGGCAATTATATATACGAATTCTACGATAACATTAACGAAAGACCGGTATATGTTATATGGAACAAAACACGTGACGATTCTGTTACATCCGATGTTACTATAGACAATCCTGGAATAGAACTTACTGCATATGACATGTACGGAAATGAGATTTCGACTTCTATGGGAACCCTTACTGTTACAGCCGGAAAAAAACCTGTTTATGTTACATCTCCCGAAAAGGATTTCCTTGTAGGTCAGGATGATGAAACATACAAGGTCAGCATCCAGGGAGTAGGTACAATCGGAGACAACATTTCGATTGTTGTGTTAAATAAAGGAACCCGGGAATCTGATTTTAGCATGGCAGAACAAATTCTTTATACCAATCAAAAGCAGATAGATTCGGAAGGGAATTGGAGCTTTACATTCAAAGTGACACAGGGCAATGGTGAGTATACGATTCTTCTTACTGAAGAAGATGGCGGAAGATTTGTATATAACCTGAGCTATAATGCGGGTAATATGCAGGTAAACTACGAGCTTTATCAGGAAGATGGCGGTGTGTATGACTTCGACTCTGTTACCGACGGCAATCTTGATATCAATTACAGGATAGAAAATCCCGAAAATAAGGAATCAACTTTCAATATCTTTGGCTGTCTCTACATGGGAGACAAATTGGTTAAGGTTGTAAAATCACCGGACAGCAAACTTCTGAAAACCGATTTGATAAAGACGGGAAGCATCACTATCCCCAATATCAAAAAATCGGAAATCGATAAGGTACAGATAATGATATTCGATGGTACGGATAATATCAAGCCTTTGTATCCAAAATTTGTACTTGAATAGATATCAATATAAATAACTTCGAGAGGAGATATATAACATGAAAAAAATAGTCTTAAGCATTCTTTTGTCAATCTGCTTGTTTGCTGTATGCGCTGTGAATGTCATGGGTGCGAGCGTTGATTGTCAAAATGACGGAAGCGGAAAAACTCTCATCACCGGTTCTGCTGAGGCGGGCGAAAGTGTAACACTCCGTATTTTCAAGAAGAAAAATCATCTTGATGAAGATGGCAAATTTTCATATTCCAAGGCGCAGGCGGACCTTAGGGCTGCGGTCAAAGCAAAAAACATTCAGTCCGTACTTTGCTTTGCGGATGAAACTGTTGCCGGTTCAGACGGAAAATTCACCTTCGAAGCAAAAATTTCCAGGTTGATGGATTCCGATGGTTTGGTAAGCACCGATGCGATAAGTGATGTCTATATTATATCTGCGGTATCTGCAAGCGGTAAAGTCGAATCGGAATTCCTCTTTGTAGACCCGACCGAGCGTGCAGGCGATTACAGAACTCTTTCGGGCATGAAGGACAGCACAAAGCAAGAGGTTGTTTCCTTTCTTGACGCACACAAATACGCACTCGGAGTATATGTGCCTTCACTCGGTTCAATAGACGTCGGCAATGCATATGCGATCATGTATGATTACCTGGTATCCGGGAACTTCGATGTTGCAGATAGCGTGGATGATGAAAAAAACAACATCAAAAATCTGGCTGCAGCTCTGGATATGCAGAAGATTTTTGTCATAGAAGCTTTGAATCAATCAAAGCTGATTAAAATTGATGATTATGAATCTGAACTTATGCTCGAAGATAGCGAAATCTATAATTGGTACACTGATGAACTTGTTGATGATAACTTTAGAGCAGCCATCACAACTCGTCTGTCTGACAGGTCTTTTGATGATATAGACGAATTTGACGATGCATTTATCGAGGCTGTTGTTCTGCAGTGGATTGCATCTTCAGATGGTGTGGACGATTGCATGGGTATTGTGGGCGACTTCAGGGAAGATATCGGCTATGACAAGGACGATGTCATAGAGGAAGGTGCCGTAAGAGAAGCAATGGGTACATCCTTTGATGACTATTCCGACCTCAAGTCAGCACTGGATAGTTATGAAGGTGAGGACGAAGAGGGAGATGAAGAGGATGAAGATCC
This sequence comes from Clostridia bacterium, assembly GCA_045543775.1. GTDB lineage: Bacteria > Bacillota > Clostridia > UMGS1810 > UMGS1810 > RGIG8748. Next base: position 4,780 of record JAZPXS010000134.1, on the reverse strand, counting down.
CCCAAGCCGCGGCGGTGTGGGTTTTGGCGGTTCGTCTGTTTCCAAACCCGTTCAAACACCCCCTCAGGCAATAAATACCTATTTCAATGATTTGGGCAGTGCATCCTGGGCAATTGAGTCAATCAACTATCTTGCCGAAAAGAATATCCTTCAGGGAAAAGCAAACGGCATTTTTGCTCCCAACGACAATGTGACCCGTGCAGAATTTGCAAAGATTCTTGTGACAGCATTTAATCTTACTCAGAAATCTGATGCACAGTTTGCCGATGTGAGCGAAGACAGCTGGTACTCGGAATTTGTCAAACTTGCTGTAGGAAGCGGAATTGCAAAGGGTACAGGCGCAGACACATTCGGACCCGATGAAAACATAACCCGTCAGGATATGGCTGTAATGCTCTTAAATGCTGCGAAAATTGCCAAGGGTATGACCGAAAGTGAGTCAGATGTGGATTTTGCAGATAAAGATAGCATATCCGGCTACGCAAAGTCCGCAGTTAATACACTCGCATGTGCCGGTATCATAAACGGCACAGGTGACGGAAACTTTGCACCAAGGGCTTATGCAACAAGAGCACAGGCGGCAAAACTTGTGCACGGATTATTAACATACTAAAGGAGGCATCGGAATATGAAGAAGATATTGACATTAATTTTAAGCGTTATACTTTTGCTCGGTTGCTTTACAGGTGTTTCTGCGTCTTCTGTGACAGCAGACATCACAGATACCGAGGAAGCACTCGCTCTCCTTTCGTATATGAATATGATAGATCCGGCTGCCGATGTATCCGGAAACATCACAAGAGCAGAGTTTGCATCCCTTGTTGCCAAGGTAATCAAGGCAGCACCCACAAGCGGCAAGCAGTACTATGTGGATGTGGAAGCAACTTTCCACGCATTTGATGCGGTTTCGGCACTCACAGAACTTGGTTATCTTTCGGTAAATGCCGATATGAAATTCAGACCCAACGACAACATCATGCTTTCGGAAGCCGCCAAGATACTCGTTTCAATGCTTGGCTACGGCGAGGTTGCCAATGCCAAGGGCGGATTTCCCGCAGGCTATCTTGAGGTTGCAAAAAGACTTGACATAACAGAAGGTATTTCTGCACAGTACATCACCAAAGAGCAGGCATACGTTATGCTCATGAGAGCAATGAATGTTCCTATGTATACCGTAAACGGTGTGTCGGACGGCAGTGTGTACTACGAGGTTGACAATGCGTCTACTATATTATCCGTATACCACGATATCTATTATATAGAAGATACCGTCAATGCTGCAGGTCCGGTTTCTCTTGTAGATTCAGCCAATATTTCCGAGGGTGAGGTATTAATCGGAAACAAAACCTTAAGAACCGACAGCATATCCCAGGATATGTATGAGTATCTCGGTATGACAATTATTGGCTATTATACTGAAGCTGACAGCAAAAAGGCAAGTCTTGTTGTTGCGCTTCCACTTGGCGAGGAAAATAGTGTCATAACAGTCAGCAAGGAAGATGTAACCACCATTGAAGACAAGGGCGGTTACTATAGCTTTGAATACTATGACGAAAAGGACAGAGCCAAAACTGTAAAGGTACCCAGAGGTGCTGTTGTTGTGAAAAACGGCACAAGCGTCACAAAGGATTTGTTTAGCGAAATGAGTATAACCAAAGGCTCATACAAATTTCTTGACCATGATAATGACAACAAGATTGATGTTCTTTTTGTAAATGAATATTATAACCTTATTGTTGGTCTTATAGACAACGCAGAAGGCATGGTTTATATCAAAACAGAAGGCAATTTGGAATATTACAGAGGACAGGTTGGCTCAAGGCGTGTTATATATGATAAATTCGACCAAAATCTTTCTTTAGATGTTACGGAGGATTTTGACAAAATCATTAAATTTAAAAATGCTGACGGTAGTTTATGTACTATTGAAGATATAGCGTTAAACGAGGTTCTCAGTATATATAAGTCTTCTGACGGCAATTATATCGAGATTGTCAAGGGAAGCGCAGCGGTTAGCGGTACCGTTGAAACGGTAAGTTATCCCGACAGTAATACCGTTACATTCAGCATTGGTGAGACAAAATATGATATGGATGCTTCTGTACTTAAGCTCGTTCCCGAAAAACTTGAAATTGGATTTTCCGGTACCTTCTATCTTGATGCTTTCGGCAGAATCGGCTACTACACCGTAGATGCTGATGCGGATGTGATTTATGGCTATCTTACAAAGGTTGGCGGAGACAATAACGGATTTGACAGAACGGTATATATGGAAATTTTCAGCCAGAACAATGTTCTTGATACATATACCCTTCATGAAAAAGCTGTGGTGGATGGCTCGAATATTAAAGGTGAGCTTGACAATGCTTACGAACTTCTTTCTCCTCATGCCAAGCAGATGATAAGATTTAAAGCTAATGCCGATAAAAAAGTAACTTTTGTAGATACTCTTTCCGGTGATGACTCCAAAGAAGGCAAAAAGCATATAAGAGAAACTACTCCGTTTGCAAAATATACTTTTTCCGGAGCAACAGGCTCATTTTCTCAGACAATGGTTACACAGGTAAGCACACCGGTCCTTGTAGTGCCTACTGATGCTACAATCGACAGCGGCAATTATGATGAACATAGCTTTGCTATATATAAACGCAGTAACATGCGAGCAGACACTGCTTATAATGTAGCGGTTTACAGAGCAGACCCCGATGCGGCATTTGAGGATATAATATTGAATAAGCGCGACAGTGCCTTTACCAATCATGTATTTGTACCTCCGGTTATGGTATCGGAGATAAGAAATGTGGTAAACGACGAAGGCAATATTGTTACTTCAATTATCGGTTATTCGAGTAAGAAACCCGCTAAATATGAAACAGTCGATGATTCAGTACTTAAAGGATATAATATCAACAAAGGAGATCTTGTATGGTTTGAGATGAATCTTGAGGGAAAGATTATATCTGTTATTGATGTTTTGGTAGATTGCGGTGATGAATTAACCTTCAATGTGCAAAATTCAACAAGTAAGGAACAAAAATTCTATTCAAAATCCTTGTCGGTTACAGGCGGCACAGCAGCAGATTTGACTGATGCCACCATGTCATCTTCTTTTTGCATAGCATATGGATATGCAGGAAGGATAGTAGACGGAGTAATCCGATTTGCATATACCAAGGAGGATTGCGAGAACGAAGATTATGTTTTGGCAAGGAATATTTCGGCAAAGGACGTAATTATATTTGACCGTGAGGGAGGAAAAGACGGAAATATCTATTGGGGTGCACCTGCCGATATCATAGATTACAAGATGGGCGGCGATAACTGCTCTGCAGTAATAATACAGTTGAGTCAAAATTCTGCTCAGAGAGTCTTTGTTTACAAATAATTTTTGAAATGATAAGCCGGAGGATGACAAACAATGAATTATAGCGGTTGTAAAGCAGAAAATGTAAAAATAGCATACATAGGCGGCGGTTCAAGAGGTTGGGCATGGGGACTCATGTCCGACCTCGCCATGAATGACGATATGTCGGGTGATGTGTATCTTTACGATATAGATTATGATGCCGCAAAAGATAACGAAATCATAGGAAACAGAATAAAGGATGTTGAGGGTTCAAAATCCATATGGAATTACAAAGCAGTTAAGACCATAGGCGAGGCACTCACAGGTGCGGATTTTGTTGTAATATCCATACTTCCCGGAACTTTTGACGAAATGGAGTCCGATGTTCACGCTCCCGAAAAATACGGCATCTACCAGAGTGTCGGCGACACCTCGGGACCCGGCGGTATCATAAGAGCACTCAGAACAATCCCCATGTTTGAGGAAATCGCACTGGCTATCAAGGAGTATTGCCCCAAGGCATGGGTTATAAACTACACAAATCCCATGACTATCTGTGTTAAGACACTGTACAATACCTTCCCCGAAATCAAGGCATTCGGTTGTTGTCATGAGGTGTTCGGTACCCAGAAATTCCTCATAAAGGTGCTTAAGGAATATGCGGGAATTGAAGATATCGAGAGGGAAGAAATAAAAACTAATGTTGTGGGTATAAATCACTTTACATGGATTACCGAAGCCACCTACCGAAACATAGACATTTTTCCGCTTTACAGACAGTTCTGCGAGAAGTACAAAGAGGACGGCTACGGATTGTCAAATATAAATTGGTTTGACAAGGATGTCAGCTTCCACCACAGCAAAAACAAAGTGAAAATCGACCTTTTCAGAAGATACGGTTACATTGCTGCAGCAGGGGACAGACACCTTGCAGAGTTCTGCAACGGAAGCTGGTATCTTTTAGATGACAACAAGGTAGCCGAATTCCGCTTTGGCTTAACTCCCGTAAAATGGCGTAAGGAAGATCTCGAGGAGAGAAAACAGAAGGGCAGAGCCCTTGCATCTGGCGAAAAAGAATTTGAACTTGCACCCACAGGCGAAGAGGGTGTTGAGCAGATGAGAGCACTTCTTGGCTTAAGAGACCTTACTACCAATGTCAATATACCCAATGTGGGACAGATTCCCAATCTTCCCTTGGGAGCAGTTGTAGAAACTAATGCTTCTTTCAGGGCAGATTCCTTAAAGCCGGTTATGGCAGGGGATATCCCCGATACAATTTATTCTCTGGTGTCTCACATAGTCGGCGAGCAGGAGACAGTTGCCAAGGCAGGAAGAACAAGAAATCTTGAATTGGCATTTTCCGCTTTTGCATCGGACCAAGTCGGATCTAGCCATGTCGTTCTGTGAGCCAAGGAGTTGTCTGGGTTGGTTGTC
>JAZPXS010000133.1:0-4468 GCA_045543775.1 Clostridia bacterium | reverse complement strand
CGCCTAACTGTCAATCATTTTATAAGTTTTTAGCAAATTGGAATTTTATTAAAAAATAAGCACATAAGTTGATTTATGTTTGTGACAGGATAATTTATTTATTGAGTTTTTTGAAACTGTCTATTATTTCTTTATTAGGCGTGTAGAATTCTGCTGATTGCATATTGAGTGCATCATATTTATTAAGTCCCATTTTGTGGTACGGTAAAACTTCTATATCTGAAATGTTTAATTGTGACATAAAATCACGAATTTTGAACATCTCGCTATCTGTATCATTAAATCCCCCTATTAGCGGAATTCTTACCACTATTTTGCCTTTAAAGCTTTTTGATAATTCTTTTATATTTGATAAAATTTGGGCATTAGATACTCCGGTAAATTTCTTATGCAAATCTTCACTTATACATTTTATATCGTATAAAAATGTATCGGTATAAGGAATTATTTTTTCAAAATACTCATAAGGAACATTTCCTGCGGTATCAATCGCAGTATTTATCTCCGTTTTTTTGCACATTTTTAAAACTTCAGTTAAAAAATCAATTTGCAGCATACATTCGCCGCCAGAAAAGGTTACTCCTCCATTTGAACCTTTGTAGTAAGACATATCCTTTATAATTATATCAAAAACCTCACTAACCGTGTATTCCGCGCCACATATTTCCAAGGCATCGCTTGGGCAATAAAGCGCGCATTTGCCACACAGAGTGCAGTCCTTTTGATTGTACGGGCAAATTCGTGCGCATTTACCACACCCTACGCATTTATCCTTATAAAAAAGCTTTTGAATACCTTTAGATATGCCTTCGGGATTGTGACACCATTTGCATTTAAGGTTACAGCCTTTAAAAAAGACTGTTGTTCTTATTCCGTTGCCGTCAACGAATGAGCCTCGTTGGATATCGAATATTATTGCTTTTATGATAACACCTCCCTTTTCTCTGTTATTAGCTTATTTTGTCACATTCAATGAGCATTTTAACTATAATTTCAAGTGCTTCAAAAAAGCCCTCGATGTTTATATGCTCGTTTGGTTGATGAGCTCCGCCGTGACCTTGCGGAAGGTTACAGCTATTATATTTTGTAGTTGTACCAACCTCAACACTGCTTGGTAAAAACCGTAAATATGTGCCGCCTGCATTTATTTTTGGCGCTGCCTCACAATCACCTGTATAATCTCTGTATGCTTTGATACAAGCCATAATGTGTGGATTATTTATATCTGTATGGTTTGGCTCTCCGCTTTTTGCAACCTCAAATGAAATATTTTCTTTTTCAAATAAATCTTTTAAATGAGATACAAGACTATTTGGTGTAAATGTGCTACCGTAACGGATATCAAGAGAAAAGACAAGCTTTCCGTTTTCTATTTTGATTATGCCATTTGTAGCAGTTGTATCTCTGTATATTTCATCATAGGATTTTATACCAAGTGTTTCTCCGTCATAGGTGGTTAAAAGCTTTGTTATAAATGAAAGCTTTTCCTTATCGCATTGGCTAAATGATTTTGCATTTAAAAGCGCCTCTAAAATTATACCGCCTGCATTTATGCTTCCATATGGCACCGCTCCGTGACTTGAAATTCCCTTTGCGTATATTTTTATTGCATTATCACCTTTACTTACCTTTATGCTTTCATTTTGTGAGAGCTCCGTAAATAGTTTGCTTGAGTATTTCACGGTGGCAGTAGCTTCACCTAAAATGATGTTGTAGGCGCTGCCGCCGTTTATGTCAATCAGCTCTTCAAAGGTATCGTGCTTTGTTAAAAGAAGCCATAGCATTCCCTTATCTCCATAGTAAACGGGAAATCCTGCATCTAAAACTAAAGAAAAGTCCGGGGGAGTGTGTGTATTTGTATAGCTTATAATATCATTCATTGAGGTTTCCTCGTTTGCTCCCGCAAAGCATAGAAGTGAGGAATTAAAGGGGATATTTAATTCTTTAATTATTTTAAGCGCGTACAGTGAAATTATTATTGCACTTTTATCATCCAATGCGCCTCTTGCATAAAGCTCTCCGTCAACTATTTTAGGCTCAAATGGGCTTGTTACCGTCCATTTATCATCTACCGGAACAACATCTGCATGAGCAAAAAGCCCTACCGTCTTTTTGCCTTTTTTATAGTGAGATAAGAGATAGTCCTCGTGCAAATCACATTCAAAGGTGTTTTGTTCGTAAAGTTCCTTAAGGTATGATAATGTATATTTTGCTCCATCTGTGTCGCTGATTGAGGGGATTTTCAAAAGATTTATATAGTCCTTTAAAATTTGCTCTTTGTTATTTTGAATATATTCGTGAATTTGATTATCAATCATTTTTGCTCCGTTCTTCTTATAATATCATCCTGTATGCTATCCTTCAGCTTTACAAAGTAGTCTGAAAAGCCTGTGACTCTGACGCGTAAATTTCCGTAGTCCTCTGGGTTATCTTTTGCCTTAATTAAGTCTTCCCTTGATACATAGGTGAGTTGAAAATGTACGCCTCCGTTTTGAAAATAGGTCAAGAGCAAATCAACGGTCTTTTCAAAATTATCATCGTTTTTGATTAACTGTTCATCAATCATAATATTCGTAACTGTGGAGCCACAGCCAATTCCGTGTTCGTCCATTTCAGCTAATGAGTTTAAAAGCGCGCTAAGTCCGTTTCTGTCCTTTCCTTGACTCTGCCCGATACCGAACTTTAGCATTTCACCCTCTGCGCGCCCGTCGGGAGTTGCCTTCGTGCCCTCGCCAAACCACCTATGGTGCTCATTGTAGCCAAGCAAGTCGCCAACCAGCCATTGGTATCCAAAGAGATTTTTCTTACCTAAAAGGTGTTTATATAGACTATTATAAAGCATTTTAGCAACCTGATTTGACACATTATCATCATTACCAAAGAAGCTGCATTTTTTGTTAATGAGTAGTCTCATATCCTCATAGCCAACCCAGTCTGCTTGTAATGCTGATATTAGCTCCTCCATAGTAAACATCTTCATATCAAAGACCATTTGCTTAACCACAATCAGACTATCAATCAGATTGGTCATTCCTATTAGCATAGGAGATGCAGTTACAGTATTTCCACCGCCCTGTGTCAGACTTTTTGCGTTTTCTATGCAATCGTTAAAGAAAAGGCTTGATATATAGTTTATATCCTTGCTTCTTTCAAGGTTGTACATATCGTCGTATGCATAAATTTTGTCAAGGTCAGAATATAGCTCCGTTTCAAACGCAGTATAAAAATCCTCAAAGGTGTCGATGCTTTCGATTTTTTTACTTTTTTCGTGGAATAATGTTTCAATACATTTTAGGATGTTCCCCTTTGATGTGCTTCCTGTAATGGCACCTAAAAATGCAGGCTCATTACAGCCAACAGTGGTATACGAAACTGCCCTTTCGTACGGTATGCCACATATTTCCGTATAGCATTTTATCCTCTTTTCGTCATTGGTAAATGCTATACGCTTGTGTGGGTCCCGTCTTTCCTTATCTAGCACATAATATAGCACCGCTTTAGGTGTTTTTTTAGTCCAGCGAAGCGTTACCTGAGGGATATATGTAGGTAATTCTGTAAGTGCTTCTATAATCAGTCTTGATAAATCGTTAAAACCGTCCTCTCCGTTTGGAAGATAGCCGCCTATGCAAAAGTGAGATTCTCCACCTCTTGTAAAGTGTGGGGAACCTACATGTGTACAGGCTTGAAGCATTAAAAACAACTCCTGTAAATATTCCTTAGCTTCCGCTTCTGTTAATGTACCGTTTTCTATGTCGTTTATGTAAAATGGAGTTAAGTATCTATCGAGAGTGCCTATACTATCGGGGTCAGCACTAAAACAAACATATATTGTCAAAATTGCTTCGTAGAAATTTCTCGGTGGATTTTTAGGTGAGTGGATAAGTGCTTTTTCAAGCTTTTCAAGTCGTTTGTTTGCTTCAATGTCGGTTGTGTTTTTGGAAAACTCGTGCACTCTTTCGGCACATTTTTCAGTCCATTTTATAAGTACTTTTGCTACTGTTTTGAGGCTGTCAAGAAACTCAATCTCTTCGGGTTTTTGATGGCTTTCAAGAGATTTATCAATATCGTTTATAATTCCTATTATGCCATTTTCGAGAACTCGCTTGTAGTCGGCGGTTGCGTGCTGCCATTCCATTGTGGATAGATTATCTATTGGTTTTAAATAGTATTTATCAAGTGCTTTTTGGTTGTTTTTGTGTCCGCCTCGTTTAAAGGCATCACCTACTACACTCCCGTCAAAAAGGAAATTACCTGTAAAAGCAGAATATTCGACGATTTTCGGTTCTTGATTTAATATATATTTACATAAGTGCTCAACCTCGTTCTGTTCTTTAGTTAAGTTTTTTTCGTATTCATATTCTGTTTTAACCGTGTCAACATACATTTTACCCTGTAAAACAAGGTCGGTTAATTTTTTTATTCTTTCGGTCATTTTATCTTCAATTTAAAATTGTATTTTTAATATTTT
>JAZPXS010000132.1:0-11227 GCA_045543775.1 Clostridia bacterium | reverse complement strand
CGACTTTATAAAGTCCATATCAGTAAATTCCTGATTTTCGCCGCACATAGCCCATATAAAGGAATATGCCTTGGTACCAACACCGCTGTGGATAGACCAGCTTGGGCTGATTACTGCCTCTTCGTTATGCATAATGATGTGTCTTGTCTGAGTGGGTTCGCCCATCATATGGAATACTGCATCATTTTCGCCCATATCAAGATAGAGATATACTTCCATTCTTCTGTCATGGGTGTGGGAGGGCATTGTGTTCCAGTTTGAACCGGGCTCAAGCTGAGTAAGTCCCATAGCAAGCTGACAGCTCTTCATAACCTCGGGATGAATGTACTGGTTGATTACTCTCTTGTTGCAATCCTCAACACTTCCGCAGGGTACCTTCTTTGCTTTGGTGATATCAATCTTTACTGTGGGATATGTGGTGTGTGCAGGGCATGAGCTTATGTAGAATTTTGCAGGATTTTCGATATCATCGCTCTTAAAGGAGATCTCCTTATTTCCCATACCGATATATATACCGTCACGGGGATTCATCTCATATTCAACACCATCTACGGTGATAACACCTTTGCCGCCGATGTTGATGCATCCCATTTCTCTCCTCTGGAGGAAATACTCTGCAGCAAGCTCCTTGCCTGCTTCAAGCTTTAATTCCAGATGCACGGGCATAACTCCCGCAGTGATAATTCTGTCTATATGGCTATAGACCATTCTCACATTGTCCTTTGTAAAGAGACCTGAAATATGAAATTCCTCACGAAGTCTCTCTGTTGTGTAGTGCTTTACATCTTTTGCATTTGACGCCTGTCTTACTTCCATTTTACTTAAATCCTCCTTAATAATATTTCCATATACCTGCAACTGTGTTAATGCCGCAAAGGACATAACCTCTGTTGCCTGTTTAAAGTTATGCAATCTTATGGACCTTGTTACTTTTTTATCAAAGCAAACTTCAATTCCTTTTGAATTTTCTTCGTTAAGGTCTGTGCCGTCCATAGTGAATTCGCCCCTGATAACTTCGCCGTCGGAAAACTCTATATCAATGTTCTTCCAGTATGAGTCATGGGGAATTCCGGTAACGCTGTTGTGTCTGAAATCAGCTCGAAGAAAGAAAACCAGCTTATCGATTTCAACTTCCCGTCCGAAATCAAGAGTGTATTCAATGTCCTCTCTTGCCCCTCCGGACCATGAATGATAGGGATACCAGCCGTGCCCCTGATTGTTTACAACACCGTCTATGGCATTTCTCTCATAAAAACACGGATCGTTTCTGGTGACAAAATTTGCCGTTGCATGAGGAAAATATCTGTCTACCCCGTGGCAGTCATGGGAGTTTAATGCAATATTGCGGTAGCCGTATACTTCGTCATCATCAGGCTCTCTCACAGATATGATATGAGTATCACCCAAAAAAGCATCAGGATGATAGCACATTCCCCTCTGGCTCTCGGGAGGAATTACAAATTCAAATCTGTTATTGGGAAGCCATACTATGCTCTCCGAAAAGCTTGGTTCAAGCTTCATAGAAACAAAATTGCAGCCGTCTGCAAATACTCTTATTTTGTCTCCGGGCAAAAGGTCTCCGGAATACTCTGCATTTATGGAAAGACCTTTCCATTCACCCTTGAGATTTCCGTCATTTCCTATTATTTTAAGTGTCAGCACCTTATACACCTCCTAGTCTTACAAAGATTTTAACACATATTTTTTGCAACCTTATTGCAGTTTTAAACATCTTTATTGCAATTTCAACCATTATATGATATACTAATTGCAGAACACTATGTCCAAGGAGAATATGCTGATGAATTGCGTTTTTGATTCCTGCTCGGAAGCTGTAAACTACACTATGAAAAACAAGCTGTTCGGAGTGTACTGTTCCGATACAAACAGTCCAAACCCCAATGTACATATCCACGAATGCTGCGAAATATTCTTGTGTCTTAAAGGCGGAAAAAGCTTTCTTATCGACAACACAATCTACGATATTAATGACGGAGGCCTTCTTGTAATAAACCAATACGAGGGTCACAAGGTTGTGGCAGGCGATAACAAAATTTTCAGCCGATACATACTGCATATACATCCGTCCTTTCTGCACGAATGCTCTCTGGGAGGGACAGACCTTTCCGGATGCTTTTACGGAAATGATAAAGTAACAAAAATTTCACTTACCAAAAAAGATACGGAAAAATTGGTTTCTCTTTTTGAGGAAATAAAAAAAGAACACCCCCTTGGCGACGATGTTTACAAAAAACTTCGTGCCACGGAGCTTATTCTTGAAACAAACAGAATTTTCTCTTGTCACAGGGGGGATTTTCCTGCAGAGTTCAGCCACAAAACCGTTCAGCTTGCAATTGACTACATTAACAGCAATTACTCGTCTCCCCTTTCCCTTGATATTGTGGCTAAAAATGCATTTATATCCCCTACTCAGCTTTCCAGACTTTTTAACTGCTACTGCGGTACAACCGTTACAAAGTACATTACAGGAAAACGTATAACCGAAGCAAAAAAACTGCTTTCACAGGGAACAAGCGTCACAGATGCGGCATTTATGTGCGGATTCAACGATTATGCCAACTTTATACGGACATTCAAAAAGGCAGTTGGTGTTCCTCCGGGAAAGTATAAATCCCTTTCTCTATGAAATGTGGCTTTTTTAACAACAAATCCAAAAAAATGCTAAAAAAACCAATAAAACATCTTTAAACAGCGTATTGATACAAAATCAGAATTGTGCTATTATTATGATATATTTTTACAAGAGGAGTTTAATACATATGAAGATATCAAGTAAAGACCTTACACTAAGGGAAAAAATCGGACAAACCGTAATATGTCTGTGCGAAACAGAAAAACACATAGCAATGTGCGGAAGTGTTGAAAAATTTCTCGAACGCTATCCTATAGGCGGAATATTTAACAACAAGGGACTTGTCAAGGGACTGCTTATAGGCGAAAACCCTGATTTTAAAAATATAACCAAAGAATACAATAAGTACCTGAAAGTGCCTCTTTTTGCCACTGCGGACAGCGGTTCTTTTGCCAAAAAGGCAGATGTGATACTTCCTCCACAGATGGCACTGGGTGCCGCAAACAATAAGGAACTTGCCCGTAAGGCAGGACACTTTATTGCAGAAGATTGCAAAAAGACCGGTATAAACTGGATTTTCTGGCCTGTTTGTGACATCAATATATCCAAAAGAAGCCCTGTAACGGATACAAGAGCCGTAAGCGACAAATGGGAGCTCAATGCTGAAATGGTTGAAGAGGAGATTGATGTACTTAAGAAAGAAAAAATCATTTCCTGCTTAAAGCACTATCCCGGCACCCCCTACAACGAATGTATAGATCCTCACCTGACTTCTGTAAATAACGAAACACCCTTTGAATTCTGGAACGACAACTACGGCAAAATGTACCGCAAGCTCTTTCAAAATAATCCTCCCTCAATTATGACGGGACACATAAACCTTACAGATTATCAGACAGATGATATTGACGGCGAATACCCCGTTGCTACCCTCTCCCATGACCTTACCACCAAGCTTCTTCGTGATGAATTGGGCTTTAAGGGTGTTACCGTTACAGATGCACTGGTAATGGGCGGTTTCTGCGGAAGTTCTTCCATAGACAGATGTGTAGACAGCTTCCTGGCAGGAAATGATGTTCTTCTGTGGCCTGCGTACGGATACATTGACGAAATGGAAAAACGTATCCTCTCGGGCGAAATTGACGAAAAGCTCCTTGATGAAGCAGTAGACAGAATACTCGCTCTCAAAGAAGAATACGGAATCCTTGACGGAATAGATTTAAGCTCCGATGTTGACAGCGAATACTTTAAGCAAATTGCCGAGGACATATCCGAAAATTCCCTTACACTTGTAAAGGAATATGACGGACTTCTGCCCCTGGACACCAATACAAAAAATGTTCTGATTATCGGTGTTACCCCCGACGATGAACAGTATGAGGCACTGTGCACACTGGAAAAAGAGTTTAAAAACCGCGGATGCAAAGTTACTATGAAGCGAAATGTGTGGTCAAATGAGCTTGAGGAGATAATGGGAGACTTTGACCTTATTATGTTTGCTCTGTGCCGTACCACACACCGTCCCATAGGTCCGGTTGACTTCTGGGGTGACGAGGCGGCATCAATCTGGGCATCCAACTGCTCCGATAACTCAAAAACTGTTATTGCAAGCTTTGGCTCACCATACATATACAAATACTACAACACCTCGGATATAACTTATATAAATGCATATTCTTATTCGAAGCAATCCGTAAGTGCGGTAGTAAAGGCACTGTTCGGAGAAATAGATTTTAAAGGAAAAAATCCTGTAGAATTGGTATAATGAGGTAATATGAATAACATCTGGATATATTTTGTAATCATATATTCTGCCCTCAAAGGCACAAGAGAGGGTATGAAAAAAGCCGCAACAAAAAAATCAGGTACTAACGAAATTCTGTTTTTGTACACCTTTGTGGGACTTATACTCACCCTTCCCTTTTCCAAATCCGCTTTTTACCTTGACGGCATATACATTTTCTACTCATTCATAAAAGCAGCTGTTTGTTGTGGTGCATGGTTTTTTTCGCTGTATGCAATAAAAAAGATGTCTGTAAGCCTGTACGGTATAATGGATTTATCACGAATGGTATTCTCTACTATGCTTGGTGTTTTTGTACTGGGCGAGGACTTTACCGTTCCAAAGGCAATCGGAATGATTCTCGTAATATGCGGACTGCTTATGGTAAATATGAAAAAAAGTGCCGCCTCCAAAGGAATGACACTTTTTACTCTTATTTCTGTACTGCTGAACTGTTTTCTGAATGCTGTGTCCGGAACTATGGATAAAATCCTTATGAAGCATATGGAGTCGTCACAGCTCCAGTTCTGGTTTATGCTTTTTATGACACTGATTTACGGCATAGTACTGCTTATCCGAAAAGAAAAGATATCCGTTACAACGCTGAAATCAAATTACTGGATACCGCTTATGAGTATATCACTTGTACTTGGTGACAAACTTCTGTTTGAAGCCAATGCCAATCCCGATAGTCAGGTGACACTTATGACACTTATTAAACAGTCTTCGGTTATCGTTACTGTACTTACCGGATGGCTGGTATTTAAGGAAAAGAATATAATCTACAAGCTGATATGCTGTGCTGTTATAATAACAGGAATTCTTATTCCGCTTATAGTGTGAAATTTTGGCATCTCTAAAATGACTGAATTGTATTAAAGGAGCTATCTCAAAAATGAGACAGCTCCCTTTTTCGTGTCAAATTTTTATGCATAATCCTTACATAGCAATGCTCTTATGTAATCTCTTTCCTTGGTGGTGGAATCTATGTAAAAGCCTCTGCCGTAGTAGAAGCAAACAAGAGATTTAATCTTGGATGCGGTATGAAGCTGAAGCTGTTTAACGCCCAGCACCTTCATATTGATATCCACAAGGTTCATAAGTGCCTTACCGATACCTAAGTTCTGGAACTCCGGATTAACTCCGAAACGGCTTAAGTATGCAGTTTCACCGTTTACGGCAACTCTTACACTGCCTACCACCTTACCGTTGATATATGCCACAAGAACAAGCTTGTTTTTGATATCATCGGCAATTATCTCCCTGGTTTCCTTAAGGGCAGGAAGGTCATATTCCGTTCCGGCAAGTTCTTTGTATTTAACAAAGGCAGACTCCGTAATCTCAAGTATCTGGTCTATATCCTTCTCGGATGCGTTACGTATTTCAAATCCTGAATTTATCATCTTGGTGTTTCTCCTTTTTTACTCTCCCATTGTAAGTGCCATTACTGCCTTCTGTGCGTGGAGTCTGTTTTCTGCTTCGTCAAATATTACAGAGCGAGGTCCGTCTATAACTGCAGGTACTACCTCATAATCTCTGTATGCAGGCAGACAATGCATAAATATAGCTTCGCTGTCTGCCATACCAAATAGTTCTTCGGTAACAGTATAATCCTTGAAAATCTGTATTCTCTTCTGCTTCTCTTCTTCCTGTCCCATACTTACCCAGGTGTCGGTGATAACTACATCTGCACCCTTTATAGCTTCCTTGGGATCCTCTGTAAGGATAACCTTTGAGCCGGTTTTCTTTGCAGTATCAAGGGATCTCTCGGTAACAACTGCATCACACTCATATCCCTTTGGTGTTGCAACATTTATGTTCATTCCGAGCTTTGTGCATCCGTAGAGAAGTGAGTTGGAAATGTTGTTTCCGTCACCTACATAGCACACGGTCTTACCCTTTAATCTGCCCTTGTGTTCGTATATAGTCTGGAAGTCTGCAAGTATCTGACAAGGGTGCAAAAGGTCTGTAAGACCGTTAATTATACTGATGCTTCCGTACTTTGCCAAATCCTCAACATCCTGCTGAGCATAGGTTCTTATCATTATGCCGTCAAGAAATCTGGAGAGAACATTTGCAGTATCATAGATGCTTTCACCTCTGCCGAGCTGTATGTCATTACTGCTCAAAAACAGTGCCTGACCGCCAAGCTGATACATACCTACCTCAAAGGAGACTCTTGTTCTTGTGGAAGATTTGGAAAAAATCATACCGAGGCTTTTGCCCTTTAATATATGATGCTCTCTTCCCGCCTTGTTGTCAGCCTTAAGCTTTATGGCAAGGTCTAATATCTGTTCTATTTCCTCTGTGGTTAAATCATATAAGCTAAGTAAATGTTTCATATTGATATCTCCTATAAAATAATTGATTTTTTGAATGCATCAACAAAACCGTCTGCATCCTCTTTTGTTATGATAAGAGGCGGAACAACACGGAAGGTGCTGTCTCCTATTACTCCTGCAAGGTAGCCGTGTTCGTTAAGAAGTCTTGAGTTTACCTCTTTTGCTATGGGTTCTTTAAGCTCTATACCTATCATAAGTCCCATACCACGGACTTCCTTGATGTAATCCGAAAGCTCGGTGCTGATTCTTTCTTTTATGTAGGCACCGATTTTGGCGGAATTATCACATAGCTTTTCGCTATCCATAACATCCAGAACAGCAAGACCTGCCCTTGTGCTCAGGGGATTTCCGCCAAAGGTTGTTCCATGGTCACCGGGAGTAAAAGCTGATGCCACAAAATCCTTTGCAAGAATAGCACTTACGGGGACACCGCCTCCAAGAGCCTTGGCAAGAGTCATAATATCGGGAACTAATCCATAGTTCTGATATGCAAACATCCTTCCGGTTCTGCCGATTCCGGTCTGAACCTCGTCGTCTATAAAGAGAATACCCTCCCTGTCGCATATGTCTCTTATTGCTTTTGCAAATTCCTCCGTTACAGGATGAACACCGCTTTCGCCCTGAATGAATTCTATCATTATAGCCGCAGTATGCTCATTGACTGCATTTTTGAGACCGTCAATATCGTTAATATCCACATGTACAAATCCCGGTGTAAGCGGTGCATAGGGTTTTTTGTACTTATCCTGACCGGTTGCGGTAGCAGTGGTTATTGTTCTTCCGTGGAAGGACTTATTTAATGTTATTATTTCATAGCGGTCTATACCCTTGTTGTAAAAATATTTACGGGCAAGCTTGATGGCTCCTTCGTTTGCTTCGGCTCCAGTGCTTGCAAAAAATGCTTTGTCAAAATCAGAAAGCTCGCACAATCTCTCCGCCAGCTTTGCCTGATTTTCCACATAATACACACTGGAAGTGTGCAGCAGCTTTGACACCTGGTCCTTTATTGCCTCTGTAAGAACGGGGTGAGCATGTCCCAATGCACTTACTGCAATACCTGCAAAAAAGTCCTTATACACTTTTCCATCTATATCGGTAAGCTCTATGCCCTTACCTTCCGTAAAACAAAGGGGCAATCTGTCACCGAATGTATTCATATAATATTTTTTGTCGGTTGCTATGATATTGTCAATTTTATTTGTCGGCATAATATCCCTCCAATTTCACTTTTGTATAATTATACAGCATTTGTTAATAAAAATCCATAGTAATTTTTCATAAAATATACGTTTTTTACAGATTATATATAACATTTTATACAATTAATATTCATTTATTTTAAAGCATTGTATAAGTCTGAACACCTGCTCCGCTGTGTCAGCAAGGTTTTTCTGTGCATTTGCACTATCCATTGCTTCTTCAAGGCTGCAGGGTGTCCTTACTACAGGGAAGAAGGCATCTATCCCGTGTTTGTTGCACTCTATTGCATCACTTGCGGCAGAACCGCAAAATGCCAGAACGGGTTTTCCGTACTTTTTTGCAATTGCGGCAACGCCCACAGGAACCTTTCCCATACAGGATTGTCCGTCAAGTCTGCCCTCTCCGGTAATTACAACATCTGCATTTTTTATTCTATCCTCAAGGGAGGTTTCTTCTATAACGATATCTATACCCGGGGTAAGAGCTGCCCCAAGATATGCAGTAAGCGCAAACCCCATACCGCCTGCGGCACCCGTACCGGGCAAATTTTCGTCGGCAGAGGGAATAACCTTTTTAGTAAGAAATGCATAGTTTAAAAGCCATCTGTCCATATGGGCTATCATTTGGGGAGTGGCACCCTTCTGAGGACCGAAAACCGCACTACAGCCATCGGGACCGCACAAAACATTTTTTACATCACAAGCCACTGTAAAGGTACATTCCTTAAGCTCCTTCAGTGCTTCCGAAACATCTATACTGCATAGCTTTTCAAGTCCTTTAGCACCAAGGGGGACATCGTTTCCGTCACTATCGAGAAATCTGTATCCCAAAGCGGAAAGCATACCGATGCCGCCGTCATTTGTGGCACTGCCTCCAATACCAATGACAAACTTGCGGCAGCCACGCCTTATGGCATCCGATATAACTTCTCCAACCCCGTAGGTTGTGGTGTTAAGAGGATTTCGCTCCTGCTGTGCAACAAGGGTTATACCCGATGCCGCTGACATCTCTATAACTGCAGTGGCACTATCCTTTATGTAACCATACACGGCATCCACCCTGTCCGAAAGGGGGCCGTGAACATTCACGGTTATGTATTCTCCGTTTTTTTGCGACACAATTGCCTCAACTGTACCCTCACCGCCATCGGCAATGGGACAAACCTCCACCTCCGCATCGGGATATACGGTCATAATTCCCTTCTTTGCCGCCTCACCTGCTTCAAAGGTTGTGAGACTCCCCTTGAATGAATCTATTGCAACTACTGTTTTCATTTTTTTCCTTTCCTGACTATCACAGAAACTCCCTCAGGTATCGCAACAATACCCGGGTTTTCCTTGTTTATGATTTCCTTTGCCATATCTACTGCCTCGGTAAGACTATGTGCAGGAATCATATGCATAGCTTCCACAATTTTGTCATCGGCTTCCGACACATATATTACAGTTGCACGCATAAGTATGCGGATGAGTATCTGTGCCTGCCACTGATCGGGCAGGGTTTCGTTTCTTCCTCGGGAGAGGAATTCCGACATTGTTTTTGAAATATCCTCTTCGTCGGCAAGCTGATGATAAAAATGATCCCCTCCTGTACCGTCGTCGGAGGATGCAAGCATTATGATAACACCGCCCTCTCTCACGGCTGCCTCTGCTGCGGTCATACCCTTTACTGCCTGATATATGTTCTGGTCAAGCGGATAGCCTCCGTTGGTGCTGATTACAATATCGGCTTCTTTGGAAGATGCACCGCAAAGTCCGGAAAGAAAGTCCGTCCCTGCTTTGTGAGCTTCCACGGGATTTCCGGCAACTGCATATATTACTTGCTTTTTGGAATTGATAACAACGTTTACTATGTAACTTAAGTTTGCCTTTTGTGCCGCCCAAAGCATATCCTTATGTATGGGATTATCCTCAAGTATTCCTGTTCTGGCATTGGGATGGTTTATAAACTCGGAGCAGTGGTTTGCAAGAACGGTTTTTCTTCCTGCGACACCGGGGAGGATGCTCTTTCTTCCGCCGGAAAATCCTGCAAAAAAGTGAGGTTCAATAAATCCCTCTGCCACAAGCAAGTCTGCACTGTATGCAATGGAATTTATTTCACACTCTCCGCCGGAGGGCAATGTTCCGATATTAACAAGCTTCTCCCTTTCGTCACAATCGTGAATGTATATTTTTTCGTTTTTTACAATCTCTTCGCCAAATTTACTTATGAGCTCATCCTTTGTTGTTCCTCTGTGGCATCCTGTGGCTATAAGAATGGTTATGTCTGCATCGGGATTACCCTTTCGTATCTCCGAGAGCATCAGGGGCATAATTACCCTGCTCGGAACGGGACGGGTGTGGTCACTGGCTATAATAACCACATTCTTTTTGCCCTTCGACATTTCGCAAAGAGATGGTGTTCCTATAGGGTTTGCCATTGCATTTGCCACAAGTTCAACCTCGGACAGACCGGGGCTGTATTCCTCTATGGAAGACTCAAGAACACCCAAAAGCTCGTTATCGCTGAATTTGTACGACAGCTTCTTTTTGCCGTAAGGGAAAACTACTTCTTTCATACTACAAAACTCCTAAGTTATATTTCCACACCCAAAAACTTCTTGGCAAGGATACCTACAAAGAAAGATACCACTGCAACGGTTATACTGATAATCGACATTTCCAGAAACTTTGGTCTGAACTTTTCGCCCTGAGCTACAGATATGTAATAGGTAAAACCGGCTATTATAAGAATAACTATAGCAAGCATAATGACAAGTGCTGTCATATAGCCGGCATTATCTATAATAAGATAAGGAAGTATAAGAAGTGCTACTGTTATAAGATATGCCACACCTGTGTAACAGCAGGACTTGAACGCATCTGTTCTGCCCTCGCTTTTGGCTGCAAGAAACTCACTGGATGCCATGGAAAATGTTGCAGATATTCCCATAATAAGTCCCGACAAGGCTATAAGTCGGGTGTTTTGCATAGCAAAGGTAAAGCCTGCAAGCGAGCCGGTCAGTTCCACAAGGGCATCATTCATACCCAAAACCATACTGCCAACATAACGGAGGCTTTCCTCATCCAGCATATCAAGAAGAGCATTTTCGTGTTCTTCCTCCTGCTGACGTATTGTAACACTCTCCTCAACCTCACGCATAAGGAGCTCATATTCCTTTTGTGCGGCTTCCTCACCGTTTTCCATAAGCTTTACCGCAAAGGTGAAACCAAGCACCCTTGCAATCATTTTGTACTTAAAGATTTTTCCTTTTTGTGGTTTCATTTCCACTCCGGTGTACTTTTTCCAGATTTCATAGTGAGCCTTTTC
>JAZPXS010000131.1:0-8439 GCA_045543775.1 Clostridia bacterium | reverse complement strand
TCTGCCCGGCACGGCGGGCGAGGGGAAACGGATCGCCTCCGGGTCCCCCTCCGACGCAAGCCGGTCCATCGCGGCGCCGGCGGGGTAGGGGAGGCCGCTGACCCTGCCCACCTTGTCGAACGCCTCCCCTGCTGCATCATCACGGGTTTGTCCTATAACTTTGTATGTCACATAATCTTCCACAAGAATTATGTGGCTATGTCCTCCTGAGGTTACAAGGCACATAAAAGGCGGTTCTAAATCAGGATGTTCTAAATAATTAGCACAAATATGAGCTTTGATATGATGAACAGGAATCAACGGAACACCAAGAGAAAACGCAAGAGCTTTTGCTACAGAAACGCCAACAAGTAACGCACCAACAAGTCCCGGGGCATATGTTACACCGATAGCATCAATATCCTTAAATTCAATATTAGCTTCTTCAAGAGACTGTCTTATGACAGTGTTTACAACTTCAAGGTGTTTGCGGGAAGCTATTTCCGGTACAACACCGCCATAAATTTTATGAATATCTATTTGAGAAGAGATAATATTTGACAGTATTTGCTTTCCGTCCTTGATAAGAGAAACCGAAGTTTCATCACACGACGACTCAATACCCATAATAATTGACATAAAAACACCTCTAAATTTCCAAAGACATCAGAATTGCATCTTCCGATGGATTGTTGTAATACATTTTTCTGGTCGCATATTGATTAAAATTTTTTGACTTATATAAAGAAATTGCAGGTCTGTTTGAAGCACGGACTTCAAGGCGAACAAGTGATATATTCTTCGCCTTTAAAATATCAAGCAGCTTATCCGCCAAAAGACCGCCAATACCTTTTCTGCAATATTCTTTTAGAACTGCAACACGGTTAAGCTCTGCTTCATCCATAACAACAGAAGCGTTTATGTAACCTACAATTCTGGAGTTGCAGCAGCAGACAACAAAAACATAATTATTGCTACTAAGTGAGTCTCGGATAGTTTTTTCTGACCACGCATCTTCTCCAAAACAAAAATTTTCGATGCGATAGATTTCGTGTGAATATTTCGACTTTCCGGAAATTTCTTCTATAGTGAACATAAAAGCCTCTCTATCGCATTTTTTATTTCCTGTGCACAACTATCATACACGTCCTGCTCCATACCGTAAGGATCTGCTATATCCGAATCAAGCCCATATGCTTTTTCTTTTAAAGTGTACACTTTGTTCTTGTGCTTTGGAAACGCATTTTTTACAGCAAACTTATGCGAAGATGTCATAGTGAGAACCAAATCGCAATTTTCAATGTCGAGGCTATCCAAAGAATGTGAAATATGATGAAAATCATTTATCCCGATTTTATTTAAAGCAACAGATGATTTTTTGGATAAAGGCTGCGGCATAAATACACTAACTCCGGCAGATGAAGAAAAATGTTCTTTGCCGGATTGTGAAGATAAGTGGTTAAAAATTGCCTCTGCCATTGGACTTCTACAGGTATTGCCTGTACACACAAAAAGGATTTTCATATTCTCATAACCTCGTAACATTTCCCCCTGCAGCTTTATATAAACGATTCTTTACTGCAATACCCATATCATCATCTTCCTGAAATTCGGCATATATCTTAGAAACACCATATTCATCAAAAACCCGCAGATTATAGTACAGAGAAGCTGCATATTCGTTCATATTCTGCCCTGCTGACAAAACACACTTTGCTCCGTCGTAATCGTTCTCAAGGTAAGTCAGCACACCAATATTATCTTCACTGCTGCATTTTGACCTTATATATTCTGCAACAGTACTTCGCTCTCCGATTACGACCTCAACAGAAGCATTTGGCGAATAGTGTTTGTATTTCATACCGGGAGATTTTGGCTTGTCCGCTGAACCTAAAATTGCAGGATCATAGATGACATCACCAATAAAAGCAGACAACATTTTTTGAGTAATTGCTCCCGGCCTGAGAATTGTGGGTATCTCACAGGATAAATCAATAACAGTAGATTCCAGTCCAATCTCAGAATCATCACCGGAAAGAATGTAATCCACTCTGCCGTCAAGGTCATCAATCACATGTCTGACCGTTGTCGGACTGGGACTTCCCGATAAATTCGCAGAAGGTGCAGCTATAAATTTACCACTTATCGAAATCAGCTTTCGTGCAATCTCGTTTGACGGACAACGAACCGCAATGGTATCCAGTCCTCCGGTAACTCTTATAGGTACATCAGGTAGTTTCGGAAGAATGATTGTCAGTGGACCCGGCCAGAAGTTTTCCATCAGAACATATGCTTTTTCAGGAATTACCGCAACCAGTTTTTCTATATCACCCGGATTGGCAACATGAACAATCAAAGGATTGTCGCTTGGTCTTCCTTTGGCTTTATAAACCTTATCTATAGCATCAATATTGAATGCATCACACCCAAGACCGTAGACTGTTTCTGTGGGAAAAGCTGCAATGCCACCATTTGCAATACATTTTGCGACATCTTCTATTTTTTGTAGAGTAACAATTTTTGTCATATATGATCACTCGCTTTTAAGCTTTTCACTCTGATCTGTTGTTATAAGTGCATCGATAATCTCATCAAGGTCACCATTTAAAATTGCATCCAATCGGTGGAGCGTAAGACCTATCCTATGGTCTGTAACACGACCTTGCGGATAATTGTATGTTCGTATTCTTTCGCTTCTGTCACCGGTGCCAACCTGACTTTTTCTTTCAGCACTTATGGCATCTGTTTGCTGCTGGATAAATATGTCATAAACCCTTGAACGAAGTATTTTCATCGCTTTATCCTTGTTCTTGTGCTGAGATTTTTCATCCTGACACGAAACAACAACACCTGTAGGTATGTGTGTAATACGAACTGCAGAATCTGTAGTATTTACACACTGACCGCCGGGCCCTCCGGCACGGAAAACATCTATTCTTAGGTCATTCTGATTAATCTCTACTTCGACTTCTTCTACCTCAGGAAGGACAGCAACAGTTACTGTTGATGTATGTATCCGTCCTCCGGATTCGGTGGATGGAATACGCTGAACACGGTGAACACCGCTTTCGAATTTCAATCGGCTATATGCTTTGTCGCCTGTTATAGAGAATGATACTTCCTTGTAACCGCCAATATCTGTTGGACTCTGTGAAAGCATCTCAACCTTCCAACGCTTAGTTTCAGCATACATAGAGTACATACGAAGAAGATCGGATGCAAAAAGAGCAGCTTCATCACCGCCGGCACCGCCTCTTATTTCGACAATTACATTTTTGTCATCATTGGGGTCCTTGGGCAAAAGTAATATTTTAAGCTCCTCACTTATTTTATCAATACCAACATTGCTCTCATCAATTGTCTGGAGTAAAAACTCTTTTTCATCCTTATCCAGCTCTCCGTCGGAAAGCATCATATTTGCCTCTTCGATATTCTCTTTAAGATTTTTATATTCTCTGTATTTCGCAACAATCGGAGAAATATCACTATGTTCTTTACAAAATTTTCGCCATTGCTCCTGATCAGCAATTATTTCGGGATCGCTGATTTTATCTTCCAATTCCCGAAATCTATCCTCAATAAAAGAAAGTTTATCAAACATTGGTACACCTCATCGTAAAAAAGCTAAAAATTCAATTATATATTATACCACAAATCAGAGAGCAAATAAAGTTCTCGAAAGAATTGTTATACATATGTAATATTTTTCGTTAGTTAAAAACCTTGAGATTATCAAACTCAGAAAAAAGATGATTAATTCTTAGTTTTAGTCCGTAGAACTCATCCGAGCTAAGAGTAGGATCATCTTTTAAAATTACTTTTGTTGCCTCGGAAGCAAGTTTGGCAATTGGTGCATCTGTAAAAAGATTTGCTATTTTAAGCTCCGGAACCCCATGTTGCCTAGTGCCGAAAAACTCACCGCATCCTCTAAGGCGTAAATCCTCCTCGGCCAATTTAAAGCCATCACTTATTCTGCACATTATACCAAGTCTTTCGCGAGCCTCCTCGGATGTTGAGTCGGACACTAATATACAAGATGATTTCTTATTTCCTCTTCCCACCCTGCCGCGAAGCTGATGAAGCTGTGAAAGTCCGAATCTTTCAGCACTTTCAATCACCATAACAGTAGCATTTGGTATATCAACTCCAACTTCTATAACGGTAGTCGAAACGAGTATGGGAAACTCATTGTTTCTGAATTTTTTCATTATCTCATCCTTTTCAGCGGCAGACATTTTTCCGTGTAAAAACCCAACTCTATCGCATCCGAAATACCGGCATAACCTATCATATGTTTTCTTACCCGAAACAGCATCCATATTTTCAGAATCCTCGATAAGCGGACACACAACAAAACATTGATGTCCCCTGTCAATCTCTTTTTCCATAAATGAGTTTATTCTTTCTCTGTATGTGTTATTGACATAGAAGGTATCGACTTTTTTTCTTCCAACGGGCATTGTTGCGATAATGGATATGTCAAGATCACCATACAAAACCAAAGAAAGAGTTCGCGGAATGGGTGTAGCACTCATAACCAGAACATGTGGATGATTATTACCTTTTGAAAGTGCAGCACGCTGTTTAACCCCAAAACGGTGCTGTTCATCTGTTATGCACAATCCCAGATTACGATATGTAACTTTCTCTTCCAGAAGTGCATGCGTTCCGATTATTATATCCACATTTCCAAGAGAAAGCTCGTTTAAAACGTCTTTTTTGTTTTTTGTGCTGCCAGTTAGCAGTGCTATTCGCATATGGCACAAATCAAAAAACGAATTGAAAGCAGCGTAATGCTGATTTGCCAGAATTTCTGTCGGAGCCATCAGAGCTACCTGATATCCATTCTGAACGGCAATGTATGCTGCACAAGCAGCAACCGCTGTCTTTCCGCTTCCTACATCCCCCTGAATTAACCTGTTCATTGGTTTTCCTGATTTAAAATCAATACAGATCTCGTTTACAGTACGCTTCTGGTCAGGTGTAAGTTCATATGGAATCATATCTGCAAAATCTATTCCGCACCTTATGTCAGTGATTTTAATCTCACTTTTAATATTTTGGGTAACACGTAAATTTTTAAGAGCCAGCGAAAGCATAAAAAGCTCCTCAAACGCAAGGCGTCTTCTTGCCTTTTCAAGAGAAGCACTGTCGGATGGAGTATGCATCTGTCGGATGGAAAAATCCAAATGCGAAAGTTTGTATTTGCTTATAATTGAACCAGGAAGTGTTTCAAAAAAGAAATCAATCATATTCAACGCATTATTAACGGATTTTCTTATATCATTTTGCGAAAGCCCGGATGTTTCCGAATAAACAGGAAAAAGCTTTCCGGTAACAATCGACTCACCTGTCGGTTCAATATCTTTAAGAATCATTTCTGCAACGCGGGAATTTTTTTGTATATTTCCATAGAATGTGTATTGTTTACCTCTGATAATTTTTCGCTTGTTAAATGGCGAAGAAAACCATTTTACATCCATAACACCAGTGGAATCCTCTGCGTGTAATATATAAAGCGACATATTTTTTTTTATTTTTTTCTCAATTACTGCACTTACGGCAATTGCATTTATACAACAATTTTCATTTTCAGGAGCAGATGCAATATTGTAGAATTTTGTACGGTCTTCGTATCTTGCGGGGAAATTGTATATCAAATCCCATATTGTTGAAATACCGAGTTTTTTAAACAAGGCTGCTTTCTTATCGCCGATACCTTTTATGTTTTTAACATCAGAATTCAGCACAGAAATAAATCCATTAAAGTCCATTTGCATCCCCTTTCTTTTAAAAAACAGGGGTACAGTAAACATACCGCACCCCATAAAGTTTATTCAACAGATATAAAATAGTAATATACAGGCTGACCGCCAAAATGCATATAGACGTCACAGTCGTCAAACTTCTCTTCGATACAGGTCTTTAGGTTTTCAGCATCCTCGGACTTAATATCTTCGCCGTAAAAAATGGTAATTACAGAACTATCATCGGTAACCATAGTATCAAGAAGTGTGCTGACAGAATCTTCTACTGTTTTATCTACTGTAAAAATCTTGCCTTCAAGGATACCGAGTATATCTCCGGGAGATATCTCTTTGTCGTTCACAACAGTGTCACGTACCGCATATGTTATCTGTGCACTCTTTACTTCGGAAATAACTTCACACATTTCATCAAAGTTTGCTTCGGGTTCGCTATCTTCATCAAATACAAGAATACTGCTCATAGCCTGAACAATTGTCGTTGTAGGTATTACCATTACATTCTTGGAAGATAATTCGCAAGCTTGTTGTGCAGCCATAATAATGTTCTTGTTATTGGGATAAATAAATATATTTTCTGCGTTAACAGATTCTACCGCAGAAAGAATATCATCGGTGCTGGGATTCATGGTTTGTCCGCCTTCAATGACTGTATCAACACCCAGCTTCTTGAATGTGTCGGAAAGGCCTTTTCCCGCAGCAACACACACGAATCCATATTTTTTTGCCGGAACATTGCTGTTTTTAATTTCCGAAACAGCTTCAACAGAAAGACCGTTGTGCTGCAGTTTCATATTTTCTATTTTAATATTGCTGAGTTCTCCGTATTTTAAAGCTTCACCAAGGACAAAGTCAGGACTATTGGTATGAATGTGAATTTTGATTATATCTTCATCATCAACAACAACCATGCTGTCCCCTTTGGGTTCAAGGGCAAGCTTCAGTTTAAAAGAATCTAACTTTTTATCCGCTTTATCAATAATGCACTCTGTACAATATTTAAATTTGATATCTGTATTTTCTGAGCCGGCTACACTTACTTTGGGGGCAACTTTGTTTCCTTCGGTTCTTGATATTGGTGAAGCTCCCTTAAGGGCTTCCAGTGCTCCCTTGCAAATGTACATAAGTCCCTGACCGCCGGAATCGACTACACCCGCTTGTTTAAGCTGAGGAAGCATATCCGGAGTCTTCGAAAGAGCAATATCCCCTGCTGAAACTATATCACACGCAAATTCTGTCAGTGACTCGTAATTATTAACATTTTTCTCGGCAAATTCTGCCATTTTTCTTGCAACGGTAAGAATTGTACCCTCGGTGGGCTTCATTACAGCCTTATATGCACTTTTTGCAGCACTCTGAACCGCCAAAGACAGTATAACACAATCTATCTCCGTAGCATCGGAAAGAGCTTTTTGAACGCCACGCATAAGCTGTGACAAAATAACACCGGAATTTCCTCTTGCACCTCTCAGTGCAGCATTAGCAACAGTTTTTGCAAGTGTAGGCAAATCATTTGCCTCACACGAAAGTATTGCTTGCTCGCAAGCATCCATTGTCATAGACATATTTGTCCCCGTATCCCCATCGGGAACAGGAAAAACATTCATATTGTCAACTTCTTCTCTATGGTTGGACAAACAAGCTGCAGCAGAAATAACCATATTTCTAAAAAGCTGAGAATCAATTACATTACTCAAAAAAATTCACCTCTTATTCCTGAACACGGAAACCTTCAACATAGATGTTTACACTCTCCACATCCAATCCGGTAAGAGTGCTTACCTGATATTTGACATTATTTATGATACTGTCACACACAACACTTATGTTTGTACCATACTCAACAATTATGTGCATATCAAGTGTTACTTTTTTATCGGAAACAATTACCTTTATTCCTTTTGTAAGATTGTCTTTTTTTAACAGGCTGGCAAACTCGTCTTTTTTTGAACGATATGCCATTCCTACAACGCCATAGCATCCCGTAGCGATGTAACCTGCCATTTTAGCAATAACCTCTGTTTCAATCGTAATACTGCCTCTGGATAAATCAAAAGATGTATTTGTCATATATATTCAATCCCTTCGTCTTTTAATCAAAAAGCAAGATGTTGATACCTTTTTCGCTTATTAAATCCAGCTCTACCCTGCGACATGAAGAAAAGAAAATCTGTGTCGAGGAAGAAATATTTATTAAATAATTCAATGCATTTTCAAGCCTGTTTTCGTCAAAGAAAGCAAATGCATCATCTAGGAAAACAGGTATTTTCCTGTCAAAAACAACCTCACACAAAGCAAGACGTTTTGCAAATTCAGCTTGTTGAATTGAACCTCGGCTGAAAGAGTCAGCTGTTTTGTATCCAAAAGGGCTATCAACAGAAAGGCGCAATTCATCATCAATCGCTGTTGTATTATACTTTGAATCAGTTATTGATTTAAGAATTCTTCCGGTAATCTCTGCAAGTTTGGGTGAAAATGATGCTCGATATTCGCTATATGCATTCACAATTGCCAAACGGGCAATTTTAAGAGCATCAAGTCTTACGATGGCTTTTCTGAGGTCGTTTTCAAGAATATGTTCATCGTCCAGAATTGCATCGTAATCATCAAGTGCATTGGTTGCATCCTCCAGAGTACGCTGCTTTAATTGGTATTCCAATCGCATATCGGAGAGTCTCTCAGTCAATAATATTAT
>JAZPXS010000130.1:0-4061 GCA_045543775.1 Clostridia bacterium | reverse complement strand
TATAAGTTACACCACAAGCCCTGTTCACAACGAAGACTACTTTGTAAAGCTTGCTTCTCAGCTAGAAAAAATGGGTGCAGATACTATCTGTATCAAGGATATGGCAAACCTTCTTCTTCCTTATGATGCATACAGCCTCGTAAAGAAGCTTAAGGAGAATGTTTCCGTTCCCATTCATCTTCACACACACAACACTGCAGGTACCGGCGATATGACAAATCTTATGGCGGCTCAGGCAGGTGTAGACATAGTAGACTGTGCACTCTCTCCCTTGGCAAACGGTACAAGTAACCCTGCAACAGAATCCCTTGTTGCAGCACTCAAGGGTACAGAAAGAGATACAGGTCTTGACCTCGAGCAGCTTTCCAAGGCGGCTGCACACTTCCGCGGTGTTGCAAAAGACCTTACACAGAGAGGCGACCTTGATGCCAAGGTTCTTGGCGTTGACGGTAACACACTTCTCTATCAGGTTCCCGGCGGTATGCTTTCTAATCTTATGGGACAGCTCAAGGACAACGGTGCAGAGGACAGACTCTATGAGGTTCTTGAAGAGGTTCCCAGAGTTCGTAAGGACTTCGGATATCCTCCTCTTGTAACTCCTACAAGCCAGATTGTAGGTACTCAGGCAGTTCTCAATGTTCTTCTTGGGGAAAGATACAAGATGATTACCAAAGAGTCCAAAGGACTTCTTAAGGGTGAATACGGTACTCTTCCTGCAGAGGTTAATGAGGAAATCCGCAAGAAGGCAATAGGTGACGAAGAGGTTATTACTGTTCGTCCTGCAGACCTTCTGGAAGCAGAGCTCCCCAAGTACACCGAGGAAGCAGGAGACCTTGCAAAATGCGAAGAGGATGTATTATCCTATGCACTCTTCCCGCAGGTTGCAAAGACCTTCCTTGAAAAGAGAAATAACAAAGGTAAAGAACGCACAATAAATGTATATGTTTAATTAGAGCATATAGGGGGTGTAAAAAATTCATTTGGATTTTTTGCATCCCCTCATTGTGATATGGAGGTACGAGATATGGCAGATTATATTATAAGAGCGGCGGCAGATGATGGCAGCATAAGAGCTTTTGCCTGCATAACCAAGGACACCGTTAACGAGGCATTCAATCATCACAAGACATCCCCCGTGGCAACTGCGGCACTTGGCAGAACCCTCACTGCGGCGGCAATGATGGGTGCTATGCTTAAAGGTGAAAAGGACACGGTAAGCATACAGCTTACGGGTTCAGGCCCACTGGGAAGAGTCCTTGCAGTGTCGGATTCCTCCTCCAATGTGAGAGGGTATGTGGATAATCCCCGTGTGGATATGCCCCTTAACTCAAACGGCAAACTCAATGTAGGTGCCGCTGTTGGTGTGGATGGTTTTCTTACTGTAATAAATGATATAGGACTAAAAGAGCCATATATCGGCAAAATCCCTCTTGTATCCGGTGAAGTGGGAGACGACCTGACTAAATATTTTGCCGTATCCGAACAGGTTCCCTCGGCAGTGGGACTGGGTGTGCTGGTAGATAAGGACTATACTGTAAAGACATCAGGCGGATTTATCATTCAGGTTATGCCCGAGGCAACCGAGGATGATATAACGAGATTGGAAACTAACCTTAGTGCCGTTAAATCCGTAACCGCACTTTTTGAAGAGGGAAAAACTCCCGAGGATATTCTTAAGCTTCTGCTTTTTGGGTTTGAATATCATATTACCGATAAGACCGATACTGCCTACAAATGCAACTGCTCAAGAGAAAGAGTGGAAAGAGCACTTATGTCTATCGGAGAAGAGGAGCTTACAAAAATTATAGAGGAAGACGGACAAACTGAGCTTTCCTGTCAGTTCTGCAGCAAAAAATACAACTTTGACGAAAGTGAACTCAGAAAGCTTGCAGAGGAGATAAAAAAATGATAAAGGCGTGTCTTTTTGATCTGGACGGTACACTTTTGGATACTCTCACAACCATAGCCTATTACGGAAATTATGCCCTTGACAAGCACGGCTTTGAAACGGCAGAGGTTTCCTGCTACAAGAATTTTGCAGGAAACGGTGCTGTAAAGCTTTGTGAGAGGATGCTGAAATTCAGTAATTCATATTCGCAGGATGCCTTTGATAAGGTGTACAGATGCTATATGGATGCCTATGATGCCAATCCTACATATCTTACAAAGCCCTATGACGGAATTGTGGAAATGCTTGCAAGTCTCAAGCAAAAGGGAATTAAGGTGGGGGTAATTTCAAATAAGCCTGATTTTGCAGCAAAATCCGTGGTAAACGCCATTCTTCCGACGGAGCTTGTGGATGATGTTCAGGGACAGATTGACGGAATTCCCGTAAAACCCGATATTTCCGGACCAATGCAGGTGCTTTCCCGTATGGGTGTTAATCCTTGCGAAACAGCATTTATCGGAGACAGCGGTGTGGATATGCAGACAGGCAAAAATCTGGGAAGCTTTTCCATTGGAGTTTCCTGGGGATTCCGTTCTGCAGAGGAGCTTACGGAAAACGGTGCAGACTGCATAGTTTCTCATCCAATGGAGATAATAAAGGTGCTGGATGAAGCTGAATTTTAAGTTTTAAAAATTTTTTGAAATTTTTTACAAAAAAGTATTGACATTTAAGGTAAAACGAGTTATACTATCATAGTCGCGATTGCGATGTAGCATTCGGGAGCTTAGCTCAGCTGGGAGAGCATCTGCCTTACAAGCAGAGGGTCACAGGTTCGAGCCCTGTAGCTCCCACCAAGTACGGCCGAGTAGTTCAGCTGGTTAGAATGCCAGCCTGTCACGCTGGAGGTCGAGGGTTCGAGCCCCTTCTCGGTCGCCATAGTTCTACTGCTTTGAGTTATCAAGGCAGTAGGACGAACATTTGTTAAGTGTCTTTGGAATGCCTCTGTAGCTCAGTCGGTAGAGCAGGGGACTGAAAATCCCCGTGTCGGTGGTTCGATTCCGCCCGGAGGCACCATAGTTACACTTTTTATGCGGGAGTGGCTCAGTGGTAGAGCGTCACCTTGCCAAGGTGAACGTCGCGTGTTCGAATCTCGTCTTCCGCTCCACTATCAAGAGACGCAAACTGCGTCTCTTGATTTGCCAAAAATAAATATTCGGAATATTATCTCAGGATACCGAATATTTAATATATATGAACGGCGCCATGGCCAAGTGGTAAGGCACAGGTCTGCAACACCTTTATTCCCCAGTTCAAATCTGGGTGGCGCCTCCAAAAATCGACAAGGTTCGACAGAATCTTGTCGATTTTACTTATTACCTATTCCTTCTTCACTATTCCCTAAAAAGACTTGTCGATTTTTGGAAAGTAATAGGTAATAGTGAATAGGGAAGAAGTGCTTTATAAGGAGAAAGATTATGGACAGTCCATTGCTTATAAAATCAAAACAGTTTGCATTAGATATAATTAAGGCTTGTAATAAAGTGAAAAGTGACAAAAGAGAAAGTGTACTTACAAATCAGCTTATCCGTAGTGGCACAAGCATCGGTGCAAATATAAGAGAAGCATTTTATGGGCACGGTAAAAACGATTTTATTGCAAAACTTCAAATAGCATTAAAAGAATGTTCTGAAAGCGAATATTGGATTGAATTGCTTATTGAGAGTGGATACTATGAAGATAAGACTATTCTTTATAAGTGCGTAGAATTAAAGAAAATACTTATTTCATCTGTAAACACGGCGAAGAAAAAGAACAATTGAATGCATCATTATTGTTCTGCCTTGCCAAAAATCGACAAGGTTCGACAGAATCTTGTCGATTCACTTATTACCTATTCCTTCTTCACTATTCCCTAAAAAGACTTGTCGATTTTTGGAAAGTAATAAGTAATAGTGAATAAGGAAGAAGTGAGGTGCAAACTCGCAAAAGCGAGTTTGATTAAAAAGAAGAAAGATTATGGACGGTCCGTTGCTTATAAAATCAAAACAGTTAGCATTAGATATAATTAAGGCTTGTAATAAAGTGAAAAGTGAGAAAAGAGAAAGTGTACTTACAAATCAGCTTATACGTAGCGGAACCAGTATTGGTGCGAATATAAGAGAAGCTTTTTACG
>JAZPXS010000129.1:0-12536 GCA_045543775.1 Clostridia bacterium | reverse complement strand
ATGCACTCTTTTTATTGTCTGTTCCATTTACAACCATTTCCACCCTCAAATCAATCCATCTGTTTGCTTCGCCAAAAGCGGAAGATGTTGAAGTCTCAGGATACATATAATTGCTTGTTGAGTTTGCATTGGCACCGGCATAATAGAAGTCGTCGTTTGTCCATTCATAATAGATATTAAATATGGTGCCTGTACCGTTTGTTCTCTTGTGCTCTTCTGTGCATTCGTCCAGGAAGGTAATATCAAAGGTTGTTTTATCAGAGAATCCGCCGTACAGCAATGCTCCGCTTCCACTTCTTTTATTGTAAATACCCCATTGCTTGTTAACTGCATTGGAAGCAACAAAGTATCTCATATCAGGATTGTTGGTATCACCATTGTATGTGCCAAATTCCACATTTTTTGAATTGGAACCGCTGGAAAAATGTGTGTTTGTTCCTGATGTTACAAGTGACATTCCACTGTCGTTGTGAAACTCAAAGGGTATACCATTACTTGAATTTAAACGCTGTGGATCATTTGCAGGTAAAAACAATCTGTCCATATTACTCTTTACCAGAAGTTTTGTGGTAGCCTCTACAATGTCACCCTCGAATGCAAAAGCACCGATTGACGCAAAGCATTGGCATAGAATAAATACTACTAAAAAAATGCTCAGAATTTTTTTCATGTAAAATTCCTCCTAAAAAATTTTAATTTCTATATTAACTACTGCTTATTGCAGCAGGCAGATTTAAAAATCCGTATATGCCCGAAGCGTATTGTCCGGGCATATACAATTTTTGTTTTACGCATCACCGGCGTTTGCGATGTCGTAGCCAACATCGGTCAGGTCTACATCATCTCCTACATTTATCTCCACACTGCCAAGCATTTCAACATATGCAGGATTGCCCTCGGTATCGGTATTCTGTGAATATGCGGCAACACCAAGCAGGATTTCGTTTCTTTCCAATGTAATGGTATGTCTGGCGAACAATTCCCACGGAACATCGGGGCTCTTCCTTATGTACATTCGTACACCGCTGCCGTCAAATATAAGTCTCATCTCAGGGGGTGTCGCAAAACCTGAACCCTTTGCATAGCCTGACTGTTCAGCCTTCTGGTTTCTGTAGGTATAAAGTGTTCCTGCGGTGGGTCCCCAACGGAAATGGACATCCGCTGCGTCTGCACTATCGTCTCCTCGAAGCATTACGCCAAAGGCAGCATTATTATTACCAACGCCGGGTATTACATCATCCGACGGAGTAACATCAAATTTTACAATAACTTCGGCAAGAGGATTCTTGGGGTTAAGTCTTATGCGCTTGTAACCAAATGTTCCCTGGTCGGAAGCACCCCAGAAGTTGTAGCCGTTTGTTTTCAGGTTGAATACGCCGCTCTGATAGATATCAAAACTACCCTCTGTGGTTATGGTACCCTCTGCATCCCAGAAGCCGTAGTTTGAATGGCTCCATGTTGTGTCAGGTTTATCGTTTGCACTAAGAACATAGAAGTTCTTTTGTTGCTCATAAGAGGTACCGTCGCAGTTTACGACAAACTTTATGTTGGCTGTTCCCGACGCTTTGGGAATGAGTGCATATTCCGTTGCACTTCTTTGTTCTACCGTCATAACGCTCTCATTACTTGAGGTTGCAGTTACCATTTCCTTTGCCAGTTCTATCACTCTGTCCTTGTCGTCAACGGGATTTATGGTGATGATTTCCTCAGTGCCCACATTTACAAGAGTTTTCGGAGCATCCATTGTAAAGCTGTTAAAGAGACCGTCCTTTACGGTAACCACGGTTTGTGCTGTAAGGTTATTTACGGTATCTGTGGCAGTTATGGTTACAACGCCTGCCTTCTTTCCTTCATAAATGCCATCCGCACCTACAGAAAGGATACTGTCGTCGGAGGAAGTATAACTAATACCTTCAGCGGGAAGCTGTCTGCCGTATTTTGTAGTATGCCACGACCTTGCTCTGCCCTTTTCACCCACGGCAATAAGAGGTACCGTGGCTTCTGTGCCAAGAGATGCTACAGAGTCTCCTATGAGAATATCTACCGTGCGGTGCTTTGTTACATCCGCCTTGGAGGCTGTTACCGTAACTCTGGCAATACCCTCGGAAAGTGCAGTTACTGTGCCATTGTTATCCACCGTGGCAACCGCAGGATTATCTACCTTGTAAACTACGGACGCATCGTCTATAATATATCCGTTTGTATCCTTTAGTGTTACCTCAAGAGCCGACTTCTCGCCGATTTTCATCTCTGTAAAGCCGTCTGTGGGACTATCGACCACATTTACATACATGTGTTCAATTCCCTCGCCGCCTCTTAGTTTAAAAGCATCTGTAAGACCTATATCAAAGTCCACATCTCTGTATTTAATTCTGTATGCAGGCGATGTGTAATGAAGTCTCAGATCTCCGTCATCACGGTTTAAAAAGATGGGGTCATAACCAAAGAGAGAATTCTGCTCCCAAGTGTTGCCAAAGGCAGTCTTTATGTCTCTCTCGTTATAAATCCCAAAACTCTTGAATTCATTGCCACTTTTGTCGTAATAGAGATTATTATCGAGCAGGCTAAGGGGATGCTCATTGGACGGGGCTCCCTGATATGTGAATATAGCCGTACCGCAATCATAGGAAATGTTCTTAGTCCAATATGCACTGTCCGAAGCAAATACACCATCTCCGGCCTGGGGAGAGTAGTAGTATATCGACATATTACTGCTCGCATTTTCGGGCAATACGGGGTTTGTTACAGTAAGGTTGTTGTAAACCTTGGCATATTTTGAGTATGTATTCACACTGATTGAAGAGAACAGGTTTCCTCCTGCCTTATGGGTGTGATTTTCGAATACTACATTGTCATACATAGCAATGCCGGGGTTTTTGTTATCGCTGTAGAGTACATTCATACCGCCGCTCGGATTGGTATTGTCATACATATAGTTGTTGCGGATTACGGTGTTTATACCGCCGTCATAGGTATATATGGCACCGCCGTCCTGGGAATCGTCCATAACGCGGGTAACCACATTGTACTCGATTATATTGTTGCGTGCAGCGTTGTTCTGCGCCAGAAATTCATCTGTAGCGTTATTTACGGCATCACCCCAAGCGGGACTTGCAAAGTTAGTTTTGTCCGTACCTGAGCCGCCTTGTCTTATACCAAAACGACCGCCGTCGGATATTACATTGTGTCCTATGTAGGAGTATCCTGCCGAAAACAGGTAAATTCCCGTTGTATCGTGTCTGCGCACCGTAACATTATCTATACGGCAGTTGCGCACGGTTATATATTTAACGGGTACATCCTGAGGATGCGGTCTTGCAAGTGCGCTTATTCCGTGTCCACCCATATTGTAGATGCCGCAGTTTTCTACCTTGAGTCCTACAAGTCTCTTTGTAGGAGTTGCAGGGGAAAAGGCAGAAACAGATATTCCGGCTCCGCCTGCATTGCGGAGTTCACAGCCGTCAAACTGTATGTTGGCACTGTTTATTGCGCTAACAAGGCTTGAGCTG
The DNA here is from genome assembly GCA_045543775.1 of Clostridia bacterium. GTDB lineage: Bacteria > Bacillota > Clostridia > UMGS1810 > UMGS1810 > RGIG8748. The sequence goes on along the minus strand of JAZPXS010000129.1, from coordinate 9,027 downwards.
GTGTTTCTTAAGTTGAGATTTTCAAATCTGATATTTTCTGCCATATTGTTTGCATCGTTACCCGCAATAGTCAGGATATTGCTTGCAGGCAGAATTGTCTGCGCATTTGCTATATCTTCTCCTACGGGCCAGTAATAGAGCCAGCCGTCCGGCTCAAGGAAGAATTCGCCCGGACTATCGAGGAATTCCCTTGCACCCTTGAGATAATATCTGGAGCCGGTACCGAGAACATAGGAAAGTCCGCTTCCCGAGAGTTTTACGGTTTTGTTCTCGTAATCTATCGCCGTTACGGTTGTATCCTGATGCGACCATGACCAATGTCCCGAAGGACCTCCGGGCCAGCCCGACCACATAAGCTGTGCAGGATTTGAAACTACAGGTATATCACCTTCCTTGAAGATGAATTCGGTTTTTACCGCACCGCTTTTGGCTGCTATTACGGTGTTGTACTCGCCATTGGGGTGTCTTGCTTCCACACCGAAATCTTCACCCTCGAAAAATGTGCTTACTTTAATACCTGTGCCGACAAATGCACGATATATATTATCGTCCACCTTTTGCCATCCCGAAAGCCTTTTACCGCCGTTTAAAATCGGCTTTTCACCGGGGTATGCTGCCCAGATTATCTTGTGACCGTTAAGGCCGCTGTCCTCAACGCCAAAGGTTATAGGCTCGGTAATATAGTATTCACCGCCGCGCAAATAGACAACGATATCACCGTTTTGTCCGTTCTTCTCTTTATATTTGCGGACCTCTTCTTTGGCTGTGCTTATGTTTCTGAAAGGGTATCTGAGACTTCCGTCATAGGAATCTCTTCCTTTGACAGGGTCTACATAGAATATCTTTTCTGTTTCGTCTGCTTTGCGGTCGACAGCAAACAGCGATTCCACAAACGCATGGTCCTCCTTGGTAAAGTCGGATGCCTCGTATTTGGCTTCATCTGTACCAAAGAGTATTACACCGCTTTCAAGCTCGCTGTACCTCAAAGAAGTAACTTCACTAAGTTTGCCCAACGGCACATACAAAAGTCCGTCCTCTCCTACAGCTGCAGGGGCGCCCATATCGTAAGTTTCTGCAGTATCCTCTACACGCTCATACCTTACAAAGGTGCTTTTGCCCGGGGTGAAGGTATATTCGTATATATAGTGATACCAGGTGTATGTATTTGTCTTACTGTTGTAGGCAACCTCTGTATTTAAATACTCCGCCAGATTACTTAGTGAAAAGTACAACTTTCCGTCTTTTTCGTACGGAGCAGGGAGATTCTCAAGTTCTCCCCTTACATATGCATAACTTTCGCCTTTTTTCATTATTACATTGCCGTATTTAATAAGGCTCTCCGAAGAAAAGGTATCCGTATCGGCGGCATGAACCGAAGGCAGAAAGCTCATAAGCATGATGCATACTAACACAAAGCTTAAAGTTTTTTTCATTAAATCATTCCTTGTTATAATTTTAATGTGAGATTTTTATTTGTTCTTCATAAATGCCTTTATCTGTTTGCCGAGCTCTTCAACTATAACCTGCGAACCGGCTTCACGATGCTTCTTTATGAAATCCTTGTAATATGGCTCAAACTTGCCTGTATATCCAACAGGGCTGAATTCCCCCTGAACGGTTGCTACCTGCGACTTCTCGCTCTCTATCGCGGAACCGTCGAAAGTAAAGCCCAAAAATCTGGATTTTTCGGCAGAATCGTTAAAAGCAATAGTATCTTCAAAAACTGTGAGTTCCTGTCCTTCGATAGGATAACCGTTGAAGGTGTTTCCAACCTTCCATGTATCCTTTACCGCATAACCGCTGTTTTCGATATAAGTGAGTTTGCCCTCGTCGCTCAAGGTATAGTGCTTACCCTCTATACCATGGGCAATAAGTCTGAAGAGCTCCTTGTTGGTATTAATAAGCTCTATTACCTTTATGGCTTCTTCAGGGTGCTTGGAATTCTTTCCTATGCCAAGCATTGCAGCGACAATAGATGTTCCCGAGAGCATTGTCTTTTCATAGGGTGGAAGTGCCACTACCTCTTCGCCGATTAGTGACTTGTATTCAGCTTCTACGCCCGGCTTATAGGATGCCTCCCACACTGCATACTTACCGGAATTGAGCTCTGCATTGTCGTTGCCCATGCTGAGATAATCCGACCTTATATAACCTTTTTCAAACCATCTGCGAAGTGTCTCACAACCTCTTTTGTATTCTTCTGTTTCCCAGTAGCAAACGGGAGTGCAGGTAGGGTCATCATATCTTATACCCGCAACACCGGAGAAGCACTCATACACGCCTGTAACCCAGGGGAGCGGTCCGTAATTTGCTCTGTACGGATATATATCGGGTTCGCCCGCCTTAACCTTTGCAAGAAATTCCTCAAGTTTTTCGGGGTGGTCTGCATTTTCCACATCAAGGTCGTACTTGTCTGCAAGGCGCTTTAATACAAACTGACAACGGGTTGTAGCCATAATCTGCATGTTTGGTACGGCATATATACCGCCATCCCTTACTGTACCCTCCCATATATAGTCGGGAATACTCTCCTTGAGAGCGGGTGTAGTCTTAAGAAGTTCATCCAACTGCATGAGTCCTCCGCGGCTTACGGCACTGCCGTAACCATTCAGCCAACTTGAGGTAAAGCAGATGTCAAAATCATTGCCCGATGCCATGTTCATGTTCATTCTCTGTGTGTAGGCTGCGGTGTCTATAAACTGCATATCCAGTGTAACGCCGAGTTCTTTCTTGATTATTTTGTTTGCCTCTTCAAGAATGAGCGGGGCGTCCTTTTGCTTATCACCCGGAAAAAGCCACGTAATAACAATTCCGTCTGATTTCTCTTTGCCGTTGCAGCCTGCAAGCATAACTGCTCCGCAGAGCATTGCTACAGCCATGACAACTGAAATTACCTTTTTTAATACATTCATAAATTTCTCCTCCTTATTTTTATTTATCTTAATACTGTAATCAGCCCTTTACGCTTCCTACAGTAAGACCTTTTACAAAATACTTCTGGAAGAACGGGAATATAAGAAGTGCAGGACCTGCTACTATAACCGCCATTGCCATTCTTACAGTTTCGGACGGTACTTTAACATCGCTTAGTGTCATTGAGATATCGCCCGAAGCGGATATTGTTGTGAGCATATTGATATTTTCCATTATTCTCTGAAGAAGATACTGAAGACTTATAAGATTTTCCTCATTTATGTAGAGCATTGCTGTATTCCAGTCACTCCACTTTGCAAGGAAGGTAAAAAGTGCCACCGTGGCAAGTACGGGTTTTGAAAGCGGAAGTATCATACGGAAAAATATTGTGTACTCTCCCGCGCCGTCCATGTGTGCGGATTCGGAAATTTCGTACGGTATATCCTGGAAAAATGTCCTCATCATAAATACATACCACGGACTTATAAGACGAGGAAGCACATAAACCCATATTGTATCGTCAAGATGGAGATACTGCGTAATAAGTATGTATGTAGGTACAAGACCTCCTCCGAAAAGCATGGTAAAATACACATAGAACGAAATTACTCTCTTACCTTTAAAAACTCTCTTGGACAGAGGATAAGCCAGCATTGCCATGAAAAGCACGCCAAGTGCCATTGTGATAAGCGAAAACTCTGCAGTTACCGCATATGCCCTAAGTATTGTTTCGGGATTTGCAAAGACATACTTATATGCCGAAAAATCTATACCCCTTGGGATAAGGCTGTAGCCGTGCTGTATAACAAGTTCCTCATTGGAAATGGAAATACTCACCAGCATAATAAATGGAAGTATAACCAATGCAGTGATTACTACCAATATGGAAATAACAATAGCCTGAGATAATTTACTTGATTTACCCATTTTGTTTCACCCCCCTGTCAAAACAGCCCGTTGTCGGGATCAATCTTCTTGCTGGCGTAGTTTGTTATCATAACAAGAACAAAGCCTACCACAGACTGAAGAAGTCCTACTGCTGATGACATACCCATATTGCCTGTTACTCTCATTGTACGGAAAATATATGTATCCACAACATCCGTTGTACTGTAGAGAAGTCCTACATTTCTGGGAAGCTGATAGAAAAGTCCGAAGTCTGCACAGAAGATAGAGCCTATTTTTAATATAGTAAGAATTGTAATAAGCGGTACTATCGTAGGAATTATTACATATCTTATCTTCTGCCATCTTGTAGCACCGTCTATATCTGCCGCCTCAAAAAGCGATGAATCTATGCCCATAAGAGCCGCATAATAAATTATAGAATCCATGCCCGCATGCTTCCATACATATGCAACAGACAAAATCCACGGCCATGCATCGGGTTTGGAATACCAGTCGATTTTTTCCATTCCCATACTGCTTAAAATGACATTTACTATACCGTTACGGGGGCTTAAAAGTGCAAATACCATGTATGCCGCAACAACCCAGGATATGAAGTTGGGTACGATTAGCATTGTCTGGAAGATTTTTGTAGTTAATCTCCTCTTGACTTCAAAAAGAAGTATTGCAAGCGCGAGTGCGCTCAGAAGTCCCAGTGCAATAAATACCGAATTCATAAATAATGTATTGTATGTAATTCTGGCAAAGGCATCGGATTCAAAAAAGAATTCGAAGTTTTTAAATCCAACCCAGTCGCTTCCGAATATGCCTTTGTCGTACCGGTAATTCTTAAAAGCAATTATGATACCGCCCATCGGCAAATAATAGAATATGAACATAAGTAGAAGCGGAATAAAGCAAAGTGAATAAAGCTTCCATGTTGAATCAAAGGTGCGACTTCTTTGCCTTGCCACCGTTTCCTTTCTCTTTGTGTGCATAATAAGACCATCTCCTGTTTAACATTTAAATCGTAATACAATCATAAAACTTTTTTAAAAAGTCCACAATATCGCATATAAAGACATTATTATCGTGCCTTAATATTTGCCGTGTTTGACGGTTAAATTGTATTGATTTTTCGATTGTGACATTATATACTCAAGCTATAGGGAGGCGGTATAAATGCATAATTTGATTTTGATAGAAGATGACGTTGTTGCTCTGCGTCACTTAAGCAAAATCTTTGACTGGGAAGACCTGGGATTTACCCTGTCGGGAATATTCACAAACGGGAAAGCCGCCATGGAATATATTGATAAAAATCCTGTCGACCTCGTAATAACAGACATCAAGATGCCCGCAAAAAGCGGTCTGGAGTTGGCAGAGGAATGCTTTGAAAAATATCCTCACATCCGCTTCATACTCATAAGTGCATTTCGGGATTTTTCTTATGCCCAGCAGGCAATACGCTATAATGTGATTGATTATATTACAAAACCCTTTAACATCTCGGATTTTGAAAAAACACTTCTCAAAGCAGCCGGAGTGATTTCTCATCCCAAAAGGGAAGCTTTTGCCGACAAAAACACTCTGGCTGTACAACAAAACATATTTTCGCATATACTTTGCGGCGAAATAAAAAACGAAGAAAAATTAAAAGATGAACTTAATAAAATAGGACTTGACGAGGGCATACTCCAAAACAACTGTTGCCTTATAATAATCAAATTCAAGGATTTTCAGATGTTTCTGGAAAGCTCATGGAAATACGGTCAGGAGAGACTTTATAACGCCATATCACTGATATACGGAACCAGTGAGGAGGTTTTCTCTTCTATTATAAAATGCGATGAAGATACCTTGGAGCTTATAGTTATAAATACTGACAACAGAGAAAATCTTTCCGAAACCTCGGAAGAATTAATCAAGAAATTCGAGGCAAATTTAAAATCCATTCTGAATCTTGAAATATCGGAAAAATCAATCATTCCGTTTGAATCCGTTATGGATGCCGCAAAGAAAACACTATCGTCCAAATCCTTAATCGAAAAGGCAAAGCTGTATATTTCCAATCACTTTGGAGAAACACTCTCCCTTAAAGATATTGCTGCCCATGTTTCGCTTAACCCGATATATTTTTCTTCTTTCTTCAAGCAGCAAACAGGCGAAAATTTCAGCGACTACCTAAAGAATTACCGACTAAAAAAAGCACTGGAGCTTCTTAAAAATACAGATATTCCCATAGTATCCATCTGTACTATGGTGGGATATAAAAATACAACACATTTCTACAATCTTATAAAAGCGCATACCAACATGACACCAAATGAATACCGTGAATATTACAAATGAGAAAAGGCATAATTCATTGGAATTTTTAATCCCGGAAGGAGAATTGCCGTGAGTAAGTCTTACCTTTTTTCCGTGCAGCTTATAAAAAAATACAAATGGCAAAGTGTCTTTTTCCAGTATTGGAAAAAGACACTGCCCATATTTTTGTTGCCCTTTTTAATAATAAACTGTACAATCTACTTTCTATTCAGCAATGTACTAAACAAAGAGTTCAAATCGCATCTTACAAACTCCTGCGAAAAAACAGGCTCTATTCTGGAAAACATCTTTACGGAAATAGATATGCAATACAGTAACTTTGCTTACAACAACTATCTGCTGTCGTATGTTACAACACCCATGGAAGGAAACGACAACACATCTTCCAATCTGAGAATCATATCCACGCTGTCTGATAACTTTATGGCAACAAGCAGATTTATAGATTCCATCTACATTTACAGCACACTCAATAACTATGTGTATTCAACAGACGGAAGTAACCGGCTGGAGCTTTTCCGTGACAGGGCTTGGTATGACAATTATGAAAAAACCAAAAGTCCTGATTCTATTATGTATATAGACAAAAGCCAAAGCGGAGACATCAGCAAAATTTCGGTTTCATACGGTATATATTCGTCAAAAAAGATTATCGGAATACTGGTGTTCAACATTGACGCCGATTATATAGATAACATCATGAAATCCGATCTTAACCGCACAATTAACTCCTTGTATATGGTCGACAGCACAGGAAGCACCGTATATTCAACAGATAATATGCAAAATAGCGAGAAAATTCTGAATTATTGGAAATCATCTTCAGAAAATCTATCGGAAGAGATAACATATACAAAGCAAAAAAATGATATATTTTTGAGCAAAAATATTCTTGCAAACCGTTTGACATTGATCTTTGATGCCAACGAAGATTATTCCATCAAAAGAACCCACAGCGTAAAAGTGTTTTTTATAATCTGCTTTGTTTTTGCAATCATAATTCCTCTGCTTATGGCTCTTTATATATCTTTTAAGTTTTATAACTCTCTTTATTCTATAATTGCGTCCTTAAGTAACTCAAAAGACGAAGAATCAATAGATGAAATAAGCTATATAATGGGTACTATAAGTAACCTCACTACATTGAACAAGAATTTTGAAGAAACCCTTATAAACCGCGCCCAGCAGCTGCGCCGTGCCCAATCAATGGCTCTGCAGCTTCAGTTTAATCCGCATTTTCTGTTCAATACACTTAATATGATAAATCTGTCGGTTGCAAGATACGCACACGGAGATAATGACACAAGCCGTTCTATTGTACTGCTTGCTGATTTGCTTCAGGCATCCATGAATACTAATGACTATGTAATTACTTTGTCTCAGGAGCTGGACTATGAAAAGAAATACATAGAAATTATGAGTATTCAGCACGATAATTCCTTTGAAGTTGAATGGGATATCGACCGGCAAACCTATGATGCAAAGGTGTTAAAGCTTATACTTCAGCCAATTATTGAAAATGCTTTTCAGCATGGGCTAAAGATAACGGAGCCTGACAAGCCATTTAAACTTAAAATATCATCCAAAATTCAGAGCAAAAATCTCGTTATAGAGATTTTTAACAGCGGTGAACCCATAGATGAAAAACGCCTTAAGGAAATAACATATTCTCTTGAAAATGACGATATACTCCGACACAACCATGTGGGATTAAACAATGTGAACCAGCGCATTAAGCTGCTCTACGGAGACGCATACGGTTGCAGTATAGAATCTAATTCCTGCGGCACAACAGTCAGATTGAAGCTACCAATTTAAAATTACAATATATTACTAAAGGAGACTAACTATTATGAATTCAGCATGCAACAGCAATTCCCTTGAAAACAGTAAATTATATGACATGGAAGCACTTCTGGCAGAGCGAAATCTGCCTGCGTTTCTTCCGCGCGAGGATATGCTGAATATACTTTTGGAGGAGGAATACGGCCGTATACCCGACACTGTGTATGAACTGACATGGAAGGTTACAGAAGAGGGAAAGAGAGAAAACTTCTCCAACTTCTGCGCAGGAAAGGCATATTTAAACAAGGTGGAAATTACAATTTCAATGAATGGAAAATCCTACTGCTTTCCAATAAGCGTTGTTATTCCTTCAACAAAGGGCAGACACCCATTCATCATTCACCCCAACTTCAGAAGCGATGTGCCCGATAAATGCATGCCCACAGAAGAAATCGTAGACAACGGTTTTGCTGTAATTTCAATGTGCTATACGGACATAACAAGTGATGACGGAGACTTTACAAACGGTCTTGCAGGCGTTATCTTCCCAGATGGAAAGCGTGCACCAAACGAAGCCGGCAAGATAGCAATCTGGGCATGGGCTATGCAAAGAGTTATGGACTATGCCGAAACCCTGGACGCATTGGACAAGGATTGCGCTGTAATTTGCGGACATTCGCGTCTTGGGAAAACTGCTCTCCTTACTTGTGCTACGGACAGGAGATTCAAATTCTGTTACAGCAATGATTCGGGTTGCTGCGGCGCTGCCATAACACGCGAAAAAGCAGGAGAAGACATTGAGTTTATATGCAACACTTTCCCGTTTTGGTTTTGCGAAAACTTTCTTAAATACAAAGACGGAAATATACATATGCCCTTTGACCAGCACTACCTGTTAGCCTTGGCAGCACCGGCATATGTGCTCGTAGGCAGTGCCGAGAAGGATATTTGGGCAGATCCTGTTTCCGAGATGCTATCTTGCGTAGCAGCAGATACATACAACAAATCAATTGGTGAAGATGGCTTTGTATATAACGGAAAGATGGCTGTCCCGGGCGAAAAATATCTTGATGGAAAAATAGGCTATCACCTGAGAAAAGGCTTTCATTA
>JAZPXS010000128.1:0-3288 GCA_045543775.1 Clostridia bacterium | reverse complement strand
AGCTACCAAGCCAGTTGCACAAGGACCGCCCCCACTCTCTTTCACTGCGTTTGCACGCATTTTTGTATCTTCAGTCGGATATTTATCTACTGTGTAAAGTATATCAAACACATTAGCACCAATTCCAACAATTTTATTTTTTCTCATAATATCTCCTGAAAACTATACTCAAAGACGAGTAAACATAATTTGCTTACTCATCTTTGAATGTTTTATTACGCTTTATTATCAGCACCAACGAGCTTAATTCTGGTGATACAAAAATCCTTAACAGCTTCAATTGGTTTCTTCATAAATGTGTCTATTGCAACTGCTCTGTCCGGTTTTTGAAGCTCTTCAAGACAAGTATCAAGAAAAGCATAACATATATCTGTTGCAAAGTTCATTTTTCTGATACCGGCTTTAACAGCCTTTCTGATTTCCTCATCGGGAACACCGCTTCCTCCATGAAGTACAAGTGCAGTGTTATTTGTCGCTTCTCTTATTTCCTTTATTCTGTCTATATCCAGCTTGGGTGGCTTTTTGTATCTGCCATGGGCGGTACCTACCGCAACAGCAAGACAAGCTACACCTGTTTCTTCAACGAATTTTTTTGCATCATCAGGGGTTGTGAATTCATCCATATCGCTGTCGGATGTTGTACCCACATGACCGAGTTCGCCCTCTACCTGAATATTAAGATATGAGCAAGTTTCTACAACTCTCTTTGTAAGTGCAATATTCTCCTCAAAAGGAAGTGTTGAACCGTCAAGCATAATACCTGTTGCACCGTAACGGACAGAACGGGTTGTTTCAAGCTCGGACGGACCGTGGTCAAGATGAAAACACACGGGAACAGATGCCGCTTCTGCTGCTGCCTTGATTATCGGCGACAGAAAATATCCCGTTTCTTCTTTCATGAGTCTGGGGTAAACCTGCATTATAACAGGTGCTCTCATTTCTTCTGCAGCCTTCAGTGCACCCATGACACTCTCCATGTTATATACATTGAAAGCGGGTATTGCAAAATTGCCTTTTTCAGCTAAATCCAAAACATATTTAAGATTTACAAGCATTCTAAGACAACCTCCTCCAGCTTTTTAAGCTCAATGCCCTCGGGTTTTGTCTTGGCAAGCATAGCATATTCCGCTGTACTTGTTGTAACCATTACCTTCGCATTTGCGTTCTTTGCATTTATCCATCGGTTTTGTGCAACTGTTTCTATAACCTTTGGCATATATTTATTCATTATGAGGTTTCCTGCAAGCATTGTATACTTGCCGTTTAAGAGCATCTCATTTACCTTTCCGCAAGCAGAAAGTATTTCTCTTACAGGTTCTGTCTCTTCTAAATCTCTTGCAAGAATCGGACTGTCCTGAGGAGTAAATTCAAGACCTGAATTTTTAATTGCAAGCTTATTATCACTAATGAGTTTAGCTAAAAATGCCGTGAATGTAACAACCTCAGCCTTTAAATCTATGCCCCATTCCTTGTACTCACGCTTCATTACCTTGGCATCAGCAGGATCATAGCACACAATAGTTTTGTAATTATTGAGTACCTTTGCACAGTTTTCCATAACAGTCTTTGTTTCTGCTGCAGCACCTATAAGGAAGTCCATGGAATATCCGCTGTTTGGCTCATCCTTAAGGAGTGTAAAATCTACGCCCGCTTTTTGTAAAAGTTCAACAGCGCTCTTTGCACAGCCCTTAGCTCTTGTATCTTCACCAAGGAAGAAGAGGATATCACCGCCGTTGATTTCGGGAATGTTTTCGTTTTTATCTGCACCGTAAATATTGCCTTTTTCACTTAAATTCTGAATCATTGTCATAACATATTCGGGAAGCTTACCATCAAGTGCCGCACCGAGTCTTGCTTCCTTGGTAAACATAACCGGATCCCATCCTGTAACACAGTCTGTCATACAACCTCCGCAAAGGGAGCATTCATAAACATTATTTATAATGTCATCGGAATACTCTATAGCATCTCTCATTACAAGAGAAAGTCCAAGTGCTCTCGCTCTTGCCGTATTTCTTTCGAGTCCTGTTGCGTTGCCTATAGGGCATACATGATGGCACATCCAGCAAAAACGGCAACTGTCTATATGTTCTTTTGATTTCTGTGTAAATTGCATATCTGCTGCCTCCTTATAAACCAAGCTTGAACGGATTCATAATTCCGTTAGGATCAAGCTGTTTCTTTATACCTTCAAACACCTGCATTGCGCTTCCATACTGTTCTTTCATAAGTCTGCCGAGTTTTATGCCGACACCATGGTGGTCATTTACAACACCGCCATTGGCAAGAGCCGTTCTTACACCGCAGTTCCATATAGCCTGATGAAGTCTGAACGCTTCGTGGGGATCTCTGGGAACATCTTCACCATCAACAATAAATCTATCATAAATCATGCATCCCCACTCATACCAATGAGAGAAGTGAGCGATAAACTTTGCCTGAGGGAAATTGGTTTCTATTGCTTCCTTCATTGCCCAGTAGATTTTTTCTATTTTGTCATAAGGTGCTATGGTATCCATTGTACCGAAGCACTGAGGTATGTCCATCATATGACCGGGATAGAAGAAAGTAATTTTCTCTTTCCACCACTTTTCGCCATATTCCGAGCCAAGATCCTCTGCACCGTATTTACCAAATGTTTCGAGAAGAATTTTCATCTCTAAATCTGCCATTTCCTTAACTCCCTCAATGGCAATATTCATAAATGCGCCCTTCTTCTCCACGCCTACGATTTTCTTTATAAGCGATGCAGTTTCTGCTTCATCATAAAGACGCATTACAGATGGTTTGAACTTCTGGAGTAATTCTCTTCCTGCATTGAAAGCATCTGTCATGTTGTGGAAGAGGAAGCCTCTGAACTGTCTGGACTCGGGCTGCTCATAAATTCGCATCTGCGCCTTTGTCATAACTCCAAGAGTACCCTCGGAACCTATGAATATTTGATTTAAATCGGGACCTGCAGCGTGCTTGGGTGCGGGTGATGTCTCTATGATATCGCCGTTAGGAAGAACAACCTCCATCTGAAGCACCATATCGTCAATCTTTCCGTACTTTGTGGAAGATACACCTATACCTCTGTGTGCGAGGAAGCCGCCAACGGTAGAGCAAGTGAGTGATGAAGGATAGTGCATAGTTGCATAACCCTTTTCGTTTGCTGCCCATTCTATGTGCTTATATATAGCACCCGTACCACACCCTATGTACATGCCCTGCTCATTTACATCGTAAATCTTGTTCATTCTCTTGGTATCGAGAACTATACCGCCACAAACGGGGATAGCACCGCCC
>JAZPXS010000127.1:0-7419 GCA_045543775.1 Clostridia bacterium | reverse complement strand
CCCGGACTGTTTGACTTAACGGTTCGTGCCCTCTCAGGGTTCGAGTCCCTCCCAATTACGGGTGCACCAAAAATAAAAGCACCCACAAAGTGGATGCTTTTATTTTTTGTGCACCATCAGGGACTCGGACCCCGGACACCCTGATTAAGAGTATCATAGACCGCTATTTACACGGTGTTTTTAAATATCAAATCACATTAAACAAACGCCTTTAAAACTTCGCATTTAAGCGGGTTTTAAAGGCGTTTTGTAACTTTCGCGGACTATAACTGAATTTTTTGAAATGTTGTTTCAGATTGACTTTTATTAGATGTTTTATTAGATGAAAAAACAAATGCACAAAAGTCTTAACATTTCGACAAAAACATTGGCATCTAATTTGTTTTTTGAATATCAGCCTCCGCCTTGAGTACCTCATACAGAGCGTTAGCATAATCAGTACTAACTGCCGACAATTCTCCAAGATTTTCAGTTCCTCCCATAAAAAGAAAATACGAGTAAAAAATCAGCCTTCGTGCATAATCCAACAGTATCATCATTCTTGAAGTCAATGCGTTTTCATCTGCATCAGAAGTCGCTCTGTGTTCAAGTATATTTCTCATATCAGCAATTTCAAAAGGGGCAACATATAATTTGTTTATTTTATCAGGATTTATTGGGTGAAGTGAACAGCGCAAATAAAACAATGCTGTAACTGCCGGATTTTTTATATCCAACAAAGCGTACTTCTTGGTAGCTTCTTTTGTATTGAAAAGGTCTGCATTGAAATATATATTTTTCTTTTCAAGATTTATATTATATATATCTTTTATGAGATAAGCAATTTTATCAAAAATCGTGTACAAATAGCAAAAAGCTGTGCAAAGATCTCGTTTTTCTGGAGTTTTTTGAGTTTTATACTCGTAATATTTTTTTCTGGAATATTTATAATCATCAACAATTGATTGAAACCACTTATTTTGCTTGCTATTTAATGGCAGTGGGTTCAATTCCTCTGTGGAACACTCAAAAAACTCTCCAAAATCATTTAATGGATTTAGAAATAAATGCTCCCTTAAATAAAACTCATTCTCTTCTGACCATATATTTTTGCCCGATTCAGTTTTGTGAAAATCTTTTGGCACACAAAACAACGAAAACTCTTCGAATGTTTTTTGATCAACAAACACTTGTGGATTAGCTTTACAAACAGTTTGTTTTAATCTTGGATCAAAGATTATACTGTTATAATCACCAGCATACATCAAAGTGGTTTTGTACAATTGTAGTTTTTTTAGATATTTATCATCACCATGAACTATTGTACACAGATTAACCAACATCGCTTTTGTGAATTTAGCTGACGCATCGTTATTGTCTTCATTTAGTATTAAATTACATGTAGCCAAACAGCGAAAATAATCCCAAGTTTTCAAATGAAATTCTGCTTTAAGTCGTAAAAAATTAACTATAAAAGATTTCGATATTTTTTGACTATTTGACCCCATGCACATCATTATCTCAAATTTTGTTCTTTCAAACAGCACATATAATTCATAGAATTTGTCAAAGCATAATTTTCGCGGATTAAACAAATCCGCACTCTTAACCGGTAGAAACATCTGATTATTCTTATATTGTAACACTAAACATAGCGCCAAAACTAACGCTTCTCTTTCATATGCTTCTATTTCACCATTCACACACGCACTATAATATTCTTCCATTATGTCCGGTACATCTTTATTCTTAATTAATTCCAAAAGTTTTTCTTTAGTCAGCAATATTTTCATACATTTCTCCCGCATAATGATATATCATCATTATAAAACTTCACATGCACATTTTCAAGTAGCAAATAGAAACGCAGTAAATGTTTGATGACAATTAAAAACTTTTACATGTCTGACAATTTTTTATAACCTCATTCATAGCATCCATTTTCTGTTCCATATCCCATACAAGCTTAAACTGCGTTCTTGCCCTGTCTAAGTTATGGTGTTCTCTATGGATTTTGAAGTAGTTATCACCATCAAGGTAATCACTTAAGAATCTTATACCACATTCCAAAGTCATAAGCTTTGCAGACATTGGCAAAAGTTTTAGTTCTTCTTCGGTAATGCTGTCCCCGAGTTCCTCAAGATATCCCCTCGCGTATTCAGAGAACAGATTAATGTCCATTGTTACCTTATCCAAATCAAGTTCATCTTCTGCTGCGGTACTTGCACCGAATCTTATGGAATCACCAAAATCATAGAGCATGGAACCGGGCATTACGGTATCCAGATCTATAACACAAATGCCTATACCCGTTTTATCATCTATCATGACATTATTTAACTTTGTGTCATTGTGAGTAACTCGCAGGGGTATTCTGTTTCCCTTGAGAGCATCAACGATAATACCTGCATCTTTTTCACGCTGGAGGGCAAATTCAACTTCTGCTCTGACGGATTCCAGACGATTAACTTTATCTTCGGCTATTGCCTCTTTTAAAATTCTGTATCTGTCAACTGTGTTGTGGAAGTTAACAATAGTCTCGTGGAGTTCATCGGCAGGGAAATCCTTAAGCATTTTCTGAAACTTTCCAAATGTGCGGGCGGCTCTGTAGAAAACTTCTGCATTTTCAATAATCTGATAGCATGTAGCATTGTCAATGAATATGTACATACGGAAAAGTCTACCGTCTTCTGAAACATAGTAATCCTCACCGTCAACCGCTTTTACTATCGTAAGTGTTTCCCTTGTCACATCACCACCGAAAGATGCAATCTGCTTTGCCATAAAGTTTGTTACATTTGAAATGTTTTCCATAACTTCTTCTGGCTTTTTGAAAACTGTATTATTTACCCTTTGGAGAATATATTTTGTTTCTGTGGTTACAACCAAAAAGGTATCATTTATATGACCTTCGCCATACCTTTCCGCACTTACAAATTCTCCTCTGATTTTAAACTTTTCACAAATTTCTTTAAAATTATAGTCCATTATAGTATCCCTCTTCAATCATTTTCTTCATGGCATCTTTTACGGCATAAATGTCTTCTCTATATGTCATGCCGTACCACTTATCCTTACAGTTAAATACCTTTACTGTAGCATCACCGCTTTTTATGCTTTCGTCTACTGCAAAGGGCAGGAAAAATTCGTCTTTCATCGGATCTTTTAAGTTTTTCCTGAAATCTTCAAATTTTTCTTCCAAAATGTCGAATATTTCAGGTGTAAAGCCCCATAAATTCATTGATACAAGCGTATCCTCTGCAAGGGGGAACCAATCTTCCCATTCTCTGTGTATTTGAAATCCTGGATTTTTGTTCTTTCTGTAATGCTTTTGAGATAGCCGTTTTCTATTTCGCACACACCTCTTGCTACCGTGCCGTTTTCTGTAAGCGTATTTTTTAAATCAAAGGCTACCATAGAAAACTCTTTGCCTTTGGCAGTTGTGAGATAGTCATGAATCTCTTTATATGCATTAATGCCATAGTAATCATCTGCATTAATAACTGCAAAAGGCTCTTTTACCTTATCCTTGCAACACAAAATGGCGTGTCCTGTGCCCCAAGGCTTTGTTCTGCCGTCGGGCAGGCTGTCTAATTCCTGAAAAACATAGTCAACCTCAATATTCTTAATACGTGAGCCTACTATTTTTTTAAAATCTTCGTACATTTCTTCTTTTATAATAAATACAACTTTATCAAAGCCTGCCTTTGCCGCATCAAAAACAGAAAAATCCAATAAAACAGAACCATTTTCGGAAACGGGTTCTATCTGCTTTAATCCGCCAAATCTGCTGCCCATACCTGCAGCCAGGGCTACCAATGTTGTTTTACTCATGTTTTTTCCTCCTAGTTGTTATACCCATCGGGGTTCTTATTTTGCCAACGCCAAGCGTCCTGACACATATCTTTAAGATTTTTCTTGGCTGTAAATCCAAGTTCCTCCCGAGCCTTTGACGGATCGGCATAGCAAGCACCTATGTCGCCCGGTCGTCTGCCCTCTATCTTATACGGTACCTCATGACCGCAAGCTTCCGAAAAAGCTGCAATCATATCCAGCACGCTATATCCCTGTCCGGTTCCAAGATTATATGTGACAACACCTACATTATCTGAAATCTTTTCAAGAGCTTTAAGATGACCGTTGGCAAGGTCAACAACATGTATGTAATCACGCACACCTGTACCATCGGGTGTATCGTAATCGCCCCCGAAAACATGAACATATTCACGCTTGCCTATTGCAGTCTGTGCAACATATGGCATCAGATTGTTTGGTACATCCTTGGGATCTTCACCTATAAGACCGCTTTCATGCGCTCCAACGGGATTAAAATACCTAAGAATGGCAATATCCCACTCGCTGTCAGCCACCGAAAAATCTCTAAGCATTTCTTCTATCATAAGTTTAGTTCTGCCATAAGGGTTTGTACACGAAAGAGGGAAATCCTCTCTAATCGGTACAGTTTCGGGCTTTCCGTAAACTGTGGCGGATGAGCTGAACACAAGTTTTTTCACACCAAATTCTTGCATAACATCACAAAGATTCATAGTGCTTATTAAGTTATTCTGATAATATTTTAAAGGTATAGCAACTGATTCACCAACTGCCTTCAAACCTGCAAAATGAATTACCGCATCAAATTTGTTTTGTGCGAAAATCTCCCTTATATCATCTTTGCTTACCAAATCTTTTTTATAAAACTTAATTGTTTTACCGCAAATTTTTTCTACTCTGCGGATTGATTCGTAACTACTGTTTGACAAGTTGTCAACAACAGTTACTTCATAGCCTGCATCCAGAAGCTGGACGCAGGTATGACTTCCTATATATCCCGCACCGCCTGTTACTAAAATATGCATGTGCATTCTCTCCTAAATTGAATTTATTAAATACTATTCAAAGCTCATATAAAAATCATCTATGAGCTCTTTTTCGTAATCACCGGCGTACTTACCATCAAAGAACATTTGGAGTGCTGCATCATGGAATTTCTGCCATGATTCTACTTCCTTGCCTGCTACTATCGGATAGAACAGGGCATCAATGCTTTTTGCCGCTTCGAGGTCACCTATGGCATCGCCAATCATAAGAATGCAGTCTTTATCATATTTGCCGTCTGCAACTAATTTTAGCTGTTCCTTTTTTGTACCGTTTTCCTTGCCGAGTATTATGGATGTAAACTCTGCAATACCTCCGCCCCTCCAGTCGGTTTCAAGTCCATCTTTTGTAGCTGAGGATATAACGCCTATATCTGCGGTAGGAATTGCTTTTTGTAAGGATTCCTTTACATACTCAAAGGGCATTATGCCTTCGCAGTTTTTGGAAAAAAGCTCATCGGAAAGTCTGTTCCACTCTACAACTTTTTGCATAAATTCGCTTCCGCACTCTTTGGCAAATTCCTCTAGAGCCTTGGTGGAAAATCCTCTTCCCGAATTTACAAATGCCTCAAGGTCGGAAAAATCTTCACTGAACAATCCTTCCTCTGCCATCTTCTGAAATGTCATAAGCTGACCGGGAAAGCGATTGACACCTCTTGTTTTGGAATAGAGGTTTATCTTTTGTTCAATCTCTGCGGCACGCTCTTTAACATCATATAGATTCCATACCTTAATCATAGCAGGTATGAAGGAATCTGTATGCTTTATTGTCATACTGTCAAAGGCGGTTCCGTCGGAATCAATTCCTATAAAAAATTTCTTATCGTACATTGCCGTCACCTGAGAATAACATATTTGCAAGCTCTTTGTAGGTCTCCAATGAAGAACTGTATGTACAGATTACATTTCTGTATTCGGGTTGTACGGTAAAGGGATAGGGAGAATTTGTAACCACTATAATCGGCTTGTCGGTCTTACTATGAAGTTCCCTAACAAAGCTATTACCACTGTCAGGGTTTCTTCTGTCAAAGTAGTTTGTGATTATGATCACATCTGCCTCGTCTATTCTTTCATACACACGCTTTCTCTCGTCTTCTGTGTATTTCATTGTAGTTTCAACGCAGTACACGTCGTCGGAGTATTTAAGCATTTCAAGCCACGGAGTAGCAGGATTTAACTTTTGTGTATTTGTTCTTTCGTGAACGGGATTTACCTGATATACAAAAAGTGCCTTTGTACCTTTTTTCAAGGGCAGAACATCATCTTTGTTGCTTATTACATTCATTGCCTGTTTTGCGGAACGCAGAGCAATTTCTGCAACCTTGGGATCATTTATACCTTCGCTTGCTTTTGCAACATCTTTAATCTGCTCATTATCAAAGAGGCCGTAATCATACTTAACTCCGAGAGTTCTGGATACTGCATCGTTAAGTCTTTCTTCGGAAAGTCTGCCATCCTTTACCGCATCTATAATAGCCGGGATAACCTCGTCTATGAGACCTCCCTCGTCACGAAGAAGAACAAGGTCACAGCCTGCATTGAGAGCCTCTAAGCAAGCATCCTTAACTTCAAATTTGGATATGATACCGCCCATGGTGATTTCGTCTGTTGTTACTACACCCTTAAAGCCAAGCTCGCCTTTTAAGAGGTCTGTTACAATCTTCTTGGAAAGAGTTGCAGGAAGACCGGAATCGTCAAATGCGGGGTATGCGGTGTGAGCTGTCATTATAGCGGGAAGTCCTGCTTCTATCATCTTTCTGTAGGGTTTAACATGCTCCATAAGTACTTCCTTTGGTTCGTCAATTACAGGAAGTCCATGGTGAGCATCTGCCGCAGAGGGGCCTCTGCCGGGGAAATGCTTGCCTGTTGCAATGATGCCGGCTTCTTTGTAGCCTTTAAGAGCCTCAACTGCATAGTCAGCGGCAGTATCGGGATCCTCGGCATAGCTTCTTGCACCTATTTCGGGGTTTAAAGGATTGGTGTTCACATCGAGCACAGGAGAGTGTATCCACGAGAAACCGAGAGGAGCAAGCTGTCTGCCTACTGCCCATGCAACATCGTGAGCCAAGTTCTTATCTCCGCTGTGTGTTATACCCATACAGCTCGGGAAGTATTTTACATCGCCCCTGTAGTAGTCTGCCGACACATCACCCTCAAAGTCAAAGGTGAAGTGTAGTGGAATATTGCCGTTTTCAAGTGCGGCTTTCTTTAAGGTGTTGGTATATTCACAGAAATCCTCATTAGTAAAGTGAGGTACAGGGATATCGGGAAGAAAATCCTTTATAGTACCCTTGTACGGTCTTTGAAGTCTGGATGCAAAATCCGTATTTGTACCGTTGGGATCGTGCTTAACAGTTCTTATTCTCCACATAAGGCCTGCACGGATTCCTGCAGGCTGATAAGTCTTAATTCTGCGGATTATTTCGGGTGTAACCATTGCACCAACATATCCGATTACAAAGCATTGACCGACTTTTTGTTCGATGGACATTTGTTCTAATTTGTTTTTAATGAAGTCTTGTTTTTTCATACCAAAACCCTTTCGATAAGTATTTTTAAAAAT